>JAKSDE010000230.1 GCA_022360235.1 Cytophagales bacterium | reverse complement strand
TTTTACAAAAGATACCACTTTAATGACAGCTATCTTCCCTTGTAGTAGCAAAGGGGTTTGATAAGGTTCAATACACCCCCCCTAAAACTCGGAACTAAGCACTCAGATTAGTTTTGTCATGCGGAATCTAGGTTTTAAAACTCAATGCATCAGTTTAAAGACTACTTCCTTGAGTATTTGTCCTTCTACTATGAAAGGGTAATCAATGCCTTTTGATTGTAGATCAGCTTGGTGAAGATACTCGATGTTTTCTATGACTTTTTGCAGAGGATAGTTCTGCGCAGCTAGGAGATACTCATTGAAAAAGTAGGGGTTCACTTGTAATACTTCAGCTAAGTGTTGCTGAGGTTTATTCTTGCTATGATGGATTATTAAAAGCTTGCTAAAGAAAGTAAAAAGCAAGGCAATGATGGGAATGACAGGATTGTTTTTAGGGTTTGCCTCAAAGTATTGGATGATTTGGTTAGCTTTTACTATATCTCTTCTAAGGAGTGCCTTTTGAAGTTCAAATACATTATATTCCTTACTTACTCCCACGTATTTTTGAATCACTTCGTCGTTGATTTGCGTCTCTTTTTTAAGGTTAATACCTATCTTTTCAATCTCATTAGCAAGTCGTTCCAAGTCGTTCCCCACAAACTCTTGTAGCATCAAGGTAGCTTTCTCAGTGATCGTCAGATTTTTTTCTTTTACATAATTCCTAATCCAGGCTGGAAGCTGACTATCATAGAGCTTTTTAGTAGTTACCCTCATAGCATACTTATCTAATAGCTTGCTAATAGATTTTCTGCCATCTAGTATTTTATGTTTATGGGCAAAAACAAGCAGCGTAGTAGGCTGAGGATTTATTAAATAGCTTTTTAGCAGCTTTTGGCCTACCTCACTGTTGAGATCCTGCATTTCTTGTGCTTCTTTAACGATTACCACCTGCCTTTCAGCCATCATAGGGAAACGACGGGCATGGGTAAGAATTTGGCTGACCGTCTGTTCTTTTCCATAAACAACTGTAAGGTTAAAACTTCTTTCAGCCTTGTTAAGTACCTTATGCTCAATATAATCTGAAATGAGATCAATGTAATAAGGCTCCTCTCCTTGCAGAAAGTACACAGGTGCATATTGCTTATTCTTAAGTGCTTCTAAGACTTGCTGGGGTGTTTGCAGCATAATGGCATAAACTTACGGAATTTCTTTTACCCTCGGAAGCGAGGAAAATTGTCTTCCAAAACTATAGTATGCTGGGAAGCTTTCTGAAGCTAGCTATTAGGAGAAGCTACATTTTAGTACATTTGTTCCTTTACAACGGGGCGTCGTCTACAGCACGCTGCTCCTAAGTTCCTAGTTCTTAGTTCATTGTATAAGTAAAATGGATAAATCATTCATAAAAACCTATCTCCAAGGTATACAAAACCAAATCTGCCAAGCGCTAGAAGTAACGGATGGTTTAGGAAGATTCAAAGAAGACCTCTGGCAAAGGGAAGGGGGAGGAGGGGGAAGAACACGTGTTATTGAGCATGGAGCTATCATAGAACGGGGTTGTGTAAATTTTTCTGAAGTATTTGGTAAAACTCCTGAAAAAGTTTTGAAAGACCTCAGAATTGAAGAAGACGTTAACTTTTATGCTACAGGTGTATCGATTGTGATGCATCCCAATAACCCTATGGTACCTATCATTCATATGAATGTGCGCTATTTTGAAATGAGTAATGGGATATATTGGTTTGGTGGAGGGATTGATCTTACGCCTCACTATATAGATAAAGAAGATGCGTGCTATTTCCACCAGCAACTTAAGAAGGTATGTGACAGGCACCATTCCAGCTACTATCTTACCTTTAAGAAATGGGCAGATAATTATTTTTTCTTGAAACACAGAGAGGAGACGAGGGGAGTAGGAGGTATTTTTTTTGATCGGCTTTATGAAACTGACACTATTAGCAAGGAGCAAAGATTTGAGTTTGTCAAAGACGTAGCGCATACTTTTACACCTATCTATACACACTTTATGAAGAAGAATAGCGTACTTCCTTATGGAGAAAAAGAAAAATCCTGGCAATTGTTTAGAAGGAGTAGATATATAGAATTTAATTTAATATGGGATATAGGTACCCGCTTTGGTTTAGAAACCAATGGAAGAGCAGAGTCTATTCTGATGAGTATGCCTCCATTAGCAAAGTGGGCTTATGATTATCAGCCAGCTGATGCAAGAGAACAGGAAACGCTAGCTTTGTTGAAGAAGGAGATAGATTGGGTAAATGGTTGATCAGTACGCAACTTTTTTAGTCAAGCTCGGAAAAAATGAATGATGTGCTATTACTACCTAATCAGTCAAAAAATCCCCCCATCGTGAACCTGGAGGGATTCGAACCCCCAGCCTCTGCATCCGTAGTGCAGTGCTCTATCCAGTTAAGCTACAGGTCCTAATAACTTTATTGTTACCAACAAGCAATAAAAACGGTACAAACGTAGAAAATATATTTTCATTTTAAAAATTTCCTTGACTATACTTAAAAAAGCAGTATCTTTGCAAAAAAGATGGTGAAAAAAAAGCAAAAAAGATGATGAAAAAAGCTTGTTATACATTCTTACTACTCCTTATTTTACCAACATATATCTTCGCACAAGGTAAGAATAAGACGATTATTCGTAGAAAAGCTGCTGCTGGCTTCCTGCCGGGAAGTTTAGTAGCTGACTTTGGATTTAGTTTCTTAACCGATAAACCAGATGAGATGGATTTGGGATTCTGGGGTTCAAAAATTTTTAACACCTACTATTTCTATAATATCCACTTAGGGCAGTCTAACTTTACCGTGAGGCCTGGTATAGGGTTAGGGCTTGAAAGTTATAAATTCAAGAATGATTTCACATTAACACGAGCCAATGATACCCGAAAACCGATGTTTGAGCCTGCAAGTAAAGTATTTCCTCAAAGTAAAGAGATTAAAAAATCGAAACTCTATACTAATTATGTAGACTTCCCCTTAGAAGTTAGATTTAATTCAAAGCGCAAAAACCGTAAGAAAGGATTTTTTGTTGCCCTTGGAGGAAAGATTGGCGTGCTATTTAATTCCCATACCAAAGTAATTTATAGAGAAGATAGTCAAAGAAAGAAGACTAAAGTAAAAGAAAAATTTGGGTTGAATCCTATACGCTATGGCGTGTATGGCAAAATAGGAGTAGGAAGGTTAGGGCTCTTTTATAGTCACACTTTGTCAACACTCTTTGAGAAAGATAAAGGGCCTGATAAGACTACTGACACTAGACCCTATAGCATAGGCCTTTCGTTCGCAATTTTTTAGAACGAATATGAGCGTAAAAGTTTTTGAAGTACTTTCTTATACTCAGTATTTTATCTAAGGACAAGACAAAGACACGCGAAACTTGGAACCTAATACTATATCAATTAACACAATTAATAATTTCTAGTCTATAATAGAGATTAACCCTGCCTAGAAGTCTCCTTAGCTGCTGCTCGAACAACGAGTAAGCCCTCTTTTCTCATAGTGGTCTAGTGAAAACATAGAAAACACGCATAGCTGTGTCAATCGTCTTAAAGTTTATTGCTTTCATAGAATAACTTGAAACTTTGTAAGCAGATGCTTGAAAAACTAGAACAACTTGATCAACAACTTTTTCTTTTTTTGAATAGTCTGCACAACCCTTGCTGGGATAAGATTATGTACTGGGTTACAGAGGATACCTTCTTTTGGATACCCTTTTATATATTACTTATCGTTTTAATTGCTAGAATATTCAAGTGGCAAACTATTTATATTCTTATGGCTATTGCTGTAGTTATCACACTCTGTGACCAGTTCTCATCAACGCTTATAAAACCCTGGGTACAACGCCTCAGGCCTTGTCATAATCCAAACATACAACATCTCGTCCATATAGTAGATGATTGTGGAGGAATGTACGGTTTTATCTCTTCTCATGCAGCAAATACCTTTGGTTTATCGATGTTTCTTTGGTTATTACTAAAAAGTCGTTATCAATTTACAGGGCTCCTCTTTTTTTGGGCGGCCTTGGTATCGTATAGTAGAATATATGTGGGGGTACACTATCCTGCTGATATTATACTAGGCGCATTAAGTGGGATAGTTTTTGCATGGGGCATCTACCAACTCTACACTTATCTACTTGTTCTTTGTAATAAATATCAGAAGGGGTAGCCTATCCCTAGGTTAAAAACAACTTGACCAGACTCGCCAAGAGGTCTTCGCAATGTAATTTTATCAATAACAAAGCGCTGTTGTGCTGGGTCGTACAATTTTATTCCTGTATCAAATCGTATGATAATCAATTTAAAATTAAGTCGTAAACCCAAGCCAGTTCCTGCAGCAAGTTCCTTATAAAAGCGGTTAAAGCGGAATTCTCCTCCTTCTCGATGATCGCCATGGATCATCCAGACATTACCCACATCTACAAAGAGTGCTCCTTCTAAGAAACCTATTAACTTTTGTCTTAGTTCTATGCTACCTTGTAATAAAATTTCTCCTTGTCGTTCAATATCAGGTTCCTCATCAGGATTATGTTTGTAAGAACCGGGGCCTAATCTTCTAGGTAGCCAGGCTCTAATACTGCTACTTCCTCCTGCAAAGTAATATTTTTCATAAGGAAGCACTTGACTTTTACCATAGGGGTTCGCAATACCAAAATTTATTCGGTAAGCTAACGCTGCATTTTGATGTACTGGAACATGTCTACTATAGTCTAAGCTAAATTTTAAATACTGATAATACTCTAAACTATCATCGATAATTTTAGGAAGGTTAAAAAAAGTTTGTGTAGTACCGCCGCTCTCAAAAAATAGCTCCAAGTATGAGTAGCGCCTGTCTGAAGATAAATTTTTCTTAAAGATAGCCTTGAGAAACAAACTACTTACTAAAGAGGTTTTAAAGGTTCTATATAGATTATTACCTTGATTTTTGAGGTTATTAAGTACCTCTTGAAAGGCATTGTCTATTGTTGAATTAATGAGGTTAATGTTAGTCAATGCAAACTCATAAAAAGCACTTCCTCTCCTTTGCCAGAGATAGCTAATCATTCCTTTTACAGTTCTTCTTCTATACGCTGGTCGCCTTTGAAAAGCATATCCTAGTAAGAACTTAGTAGCGGGATTGGCCTTCCCTATTTTAGCTGGTAGCGCATTACTGAAGGGTAGCAGAAACTGTGGAAAAATGAGCGATAAGTCTGTACTAAATTTTTTGTTTTCATAAATAGCTGTCTTTTTCTCTGGAGAAACACCGATGTCTTCTAGCGCAACTTTAGTGTCAAGTGCTAATGTTTCTAATCGGTCCAAAATATTTCTGCTTTTTAGTGAAAGATTATAAAAAGGCCCTGGTATACCTTGGCTTACTTGCAAACCAATTTCGTTAGAAGCTTGATATTTTTTTAGCAGATTGGTATATATGCGCATGGTAAGTTTATTCCCTGTGGTATCAGAAAGGATACTTGTATGTTGAAACATAGCTAGATTAGTTAATTGCCTTTGTGTTTCAATAACATCCTTTTTTCTATAAAATTGATTAGGTTTTAGAAAAATCCTTCTTGCTAGTATTTTGTGAGGTAGTTTTTCACACAGAAAGTTAAAGGTAATTCCCCCGTAAGAGATTGAAGTTCCCTTACTAGCCTGTTCTGCTTGGTCACCATCTGCTACAAATACAACAGAATCTATCGTAAATACTTTGTGTGCATTCCCCCCCCTGGGGAGGCTGATTACCGTTTCAATGCCTACTTTTCTATTGCCTAGGGTGGTAGTGTCTACATTAAAACTTACATACTGCTGGCTAAAGTTATAGTAGCCATAATCTTTGAGCAGTTCGTCAATCCTTTCCCTTTCTTTAATTAAGCTATCTTGATCATAATTGTCTCCTTTTTTAATCAAGCTTTGTTTCAGTCTTGCTTGAATAATTTTGCTAATCGCTGTATCAAGCGTATTTAATCTCGTTAGACTAATAATATAAGGAGCATTTTCTTCAATAAAATAACTAACCTTAACTTTTTTGTTATTCGACTTTACCTTACTTTGAACATTCGCCTCAAAATAACCTTTAGACTTGAGATAACTTAGAAAATTTTTCTCTGTTTCCTTTCTTTTATCATCGTCATAGATAGCCAAAGGCTCTCCCCAACGCATTAGTAGATTCCCTTCTTTTAAGGTATAGGTTTTTTTATCTATTTTTCTATTTTTCTTACGTTTAAGACGATTAACCTTTCGCTCATTTCCATTGGCTTCTTCAATTTTTTTCATGATTTTTTTTTCTATACGAGTGATTTGATTTTTTACCTCAATCGTATCAAAATGTCGCTTACCTACCTGATAAGTCCATACTCGTAGCGTAAAGGGAAGGAAAAGAAGCCTATTATTTCTTTTTTGTTGATAGTATTTAGTTAAATCTTTCTTTTTAACTTTTTTGTTACCTTTGATAGCTTGCTTAACAAGCAGTTGCTCTCCTTCTTGCAGGTAACGTGTCCCAAGACAGCTTTGAATAAGCAAGCCTAAGCATATGAAAAGGTATAAATGAGATGTGTGCTTCAAACCTTAATTCCCCCAAAGACCTTTCTAGAAGTTTAGTAAAGTTCATAAAAAGCTTACAAATAAAGAAATATCGCCTCGAAGAGAAATCCTTCTTGATTGAAGGAGCTAAAAATGTAAAAGCGTTACTAGCTTCAGACTATGACGTTCAGATTGTTGTAGGAACCCCTGCATTTATAGAGGCCCATCGCGCCCTTTTAGTGAGCGATACCATAGAAATCTTTCGGGCTAATCAAAAATTGCTTGCCTCCTTGGGTACTTTTCAAACGAATAATGCTGCCCTAGCAGTGGCAAGCTTCCAAGAAAATAAGCTGCTTACAATAGCTAAACAGGAGTATGGCTTGGTTTTAGATGCTATTCGAGATCCAGGTAATCTAGGTACGATTCT
>JAKSDE010000512.1 GCA_022360235.1 Cytophagales bacterium | reverse complement strand
ATGACTGAATGGAAGCAATTCCTGCCTCGTTTTCTACAGCCCCTTTGAACGCCATTTTTCAAAGGTGGATCTATAGTATTGGGTGGACAAACCAAGGAGCGTTGGACGGCATGGTTGTTGAAGGAGACGATGGGACTAAACAACTATCCATACAAGTGCTAACGATGGTGATAGACAGTAGGATGGCGTTTTGTGTAACGCGTCATACCGTAAAGATAACGGAAGTTTAGCCCTGCTGGAAGCTGGGGGAAACTATTTAGGGGACTGTAGAATCTTAAAGAATTCTACCAAATTATAGGCCTATATTGGCTTTAAAAGGAGATTTTTAGAAAAATTAGGGAAGCTTTCTACAGGCCCTTTAGAGGACTATAAAATGCAAGAATATGCGCTCAGGAGAGGTTAGAATGAGAAACGTAGGTGTGCAGCAATATCTGATGCAAAACCTGTATGAGTTTTGCCTGTAATATTTAGCTCAGGCTTCCAAGACAGCCCTATGTTCAGCGGAATAGTTCCAAAAGTATATTCTATCCCCCCTATAGCATCAATACCCCACAAAGTAGTAGATGATAGGGCAGTGATGTGCATACCTCCTCCTGCATACCACTGCAGTCCCTCTACTTCTGGTATCGCGAAATGATATTCATAAAGTCCAATAAGACGTGTTCCTGAAAAGTTAGTTGCTGATACAATTCCTTCGACCGTTGCTGATTGCCAAAAGAAATGTCTGACTGTTATCCCTCCCCCTCTAATAGCTTCTCCTCCAATGCTACCCCTGATTCCTACAGCTGTCTTATACTCCCTGGCATATGCAAAAGCAGTAAAATTAAACACAAAAATAAGAAGCCCTGTAATGCTTATTTTTACACGCATGATTTTTAGTGACCTGTTAGCTAATAATAGTTTTGTTGCAAAACTAAAATATTCCAGCCTTATAGCCAATCAAAAATAAGCTATTGTATTGAACTGCGAGAGAACAAGGATCAACCAACCACTTTTCAATTTAAAAAATTCAGTCTACTTTTGTAGGCTCAACGTAACGCATAAAATTGTCCGATGGTGTAATTGGCAACACGTCTGGTTTTGGTCCAGAAGACTCTAGGTTCGAGCCCTAGTCGGACAGCAGTCTCTCAGTGTAGCTGCTCTCTATGACTTGAAAAAATTTCCTGATTGATGGTTGAGTTAGCAAAATATACTACCCTAGATCATTGGATAGTTTATCTATCCCTACTATTCACCTTAGGTGTGGGCTTGTATGTAGGAAAAGGCATCAAAAATATTAACAGTTACGCTATTGCGGACAGGACGTATAGCACTTTAGTATTGACAATTACCTCGATTGCTACACTCGAGGGAGGAACGAGTACCCTTGGAGTAGTAACAAATATATGCTCAGATGGTATTATCATGACAGCAGTATCGTTAGGCGTTGTTATCTCTTACCTATTTACGGGCCTATTTATCGCTCCTAAAATAGCTTTCTTTGAAGGCAGTATAACCATGGGCGAGGTAATGGGTAGACTTTATGGAACAAAGGCTAGCGTTATTACAGGTATTGTTGGCTTTCTGTTTTGTATGCTTATCGTTGCCTCTCAGACCTTAGCGCTAGGCTATGTCTGTGAATCATTGCTTGGTGTTGAGAAAGACATTGCTATATGGATAGGGGGTTTCACTATGATTATTTATGCTGCTTTAGGAGGTATCAAGTCTGTCGCTATCACGGATGTCATTCAGTTTAGCATACTCATTGTTGTGATTCCCCTTATAGCCAAGGTGGGAGTCAATCACGTGGGAGGGTTGAGCCAGTTGTGGAATAAAATTCCTGCTGAAAAACTTGAAATCTTTGGTCATGAAAAATTTACTTACTACTTTGTGTTGTTCTTAATATGGACTGCTTGTCCTGTTTTTTCTTTAAGTCCTCCCTCTATGCAAAGAATGCTAATGGCACGTGATAAGCAGCAAGCTTCTCGTATGTTTATAATTACAGGTACCTTTATCCTTCCATTCCAATTAATAGTAACGATTATCGGTTTCTCTGTGCTAGTCTCCTATCCAGCAATTAGTGCCAATACAGCCCTACCCCATATGGTGAATGAGCTTTTTTCTGTAGGTACAAAGGGTTTGGCAGTAGCAGGATTATTAGCGGTGATTATGTCTACAGCTGACTCATATTTAAATTCTGGGGGGCTCTTATTAAGTCATGATGTAGTCAAACCGATGCTTGATAAAAGCAAGGTAGTAATCAATGAACTGCAGTTCGTCAAACTGACCACCTTTATACTAGGTGTAATAGCGATCTTCATAGGCTTACTATCAGAAAACTTGGTTAAACTAATCTTCTATGCCTCTAGTCTTTTCGGGTCAATTGTAATGATTCCTTTTGTGGCAGGTATCTTAGGCGTGAAGACAGATGCGAAGTCTTTTTTTATGGCCCTCTTTGTTACATTAATTACCTTTATACTATCTGTTCTATTGCTAGAGGTAAAGCTACAGTATTTAGCGCTACTCTTTGCTCTTATAGCTAATGGCGTCACTTTCTTTAGTACACATCTTATCCAAAATCGTGGCTTTGCTTTTGTAAAGCGAGAAAAAGATGTAGGGCCATGACTATTATTGCCAGTAGTATAAAACGCATCTTGCAAAGGTGATGCTGCTACTTAAACATGGAGAGTATAAGGGACACTTACAGAAAAATACTAAAACGCAACATCTCCTCTCTATAATTCTCTTCTAAAAAATATTTTGTGTATTCATAGTAAGCTATACTCCGACTTCTTTTGCCTTTCTTCCAATAATTCTTAAATTTGTTTCCATTTTGTTTCGAGAAGCCGCGCAATTTTGAGCGCTATGCTCTGTTACAAAGTAATACTTTAAAATTAAATTATAAGAGAGGATTTTGATTTCATGAACAAAAAAGAAAAAATTTTTAACGGAGAGCCAACCAAAGTTAACAAGAAGTTTGGCACTGATTATACTGATAAAGAAAGAGAAGAACTGAATAAATTCTATGAGGAGGCACTTACTCCCATTAAGGAGCATGAAGTCGTTAAGGGTACAGTAGTAAGCATTAACGACCGAGATGTGATTGTGAATGTTGGTTTTAAGTCAGATGGACTGGTACCACTTTCTGAATTTAGAGGTATGCCTGACCTAAAAGTTGGCGATGAGATAGAGGTCTATGTAGAAAGACAAGAGAATTCCAAAGGCCAATTAGTTCTCTCTAGGAAAAAAGCAAATCTTGTAAGCGGTTGGAATAAGATTCAAGCGGCTTTAGATAATGATAAAGTAATCGAAGGCCTTGTAAAGCGAAGAACTAAAGGGGGATTGATTGTAGATATTTTTGGTATCGAATCCTTCCTCCCGGGATCACAAGTAGATGTAAAGCCTATTCGCGATTTTGATGTGTTTGTAGGAAAAAAGATAGAGGTCAAGGTAGTCAAAATCAACCACACTAATGATAATGTCGTTGTATCGCACAAAATATTGATTGAAAAAGATCTCGAGAAACAGAAGGGGGATATTCTAAGTAACCTCGAAAAAGGACAGATTTTAGAGGGAGTTATCAAAAACATGACTGCTTTTGGGGTTTTCATCGATTTAGGAGGCGTAGATGGCTTACTACACATTACAGATATCTCTTGGAGGAGGGTGAATCACCCTGAAGAAGTCCTTGAACTAGGGCAAAAAGTAAAAGTAGTGGTGATTGACTTTGATGAAAGTAAGAGGCGTATTTCTTTAGGAATGAAGCAACTTACATCTCATCCGTGGGAATCTCTGCCAGCAGCTATCGAAACAGGTGCTAAAGTGAAGGGAAAAATTGTGAATGTAGCAGATTATGGGGCTTTCTTAGAATTAATACCAGGGGTAGAAGGGTTGATTCATATTTCAGAAATGTCATGGTCACAACATTTACGTAATCCACAAAACTTTGTAAAGATTGGAGATGAAGTAGAGGCTGTTGTGCTTACTATAGACCGTGAAGAAAGAAAGATATCGCTGGGAATCAAACAACTTACGGAGGATCCTTGGACGAAAAAAGATATTCTAGATAAATATGCAGTAGGTACTAAGAATAAAGGAATTATTAGAGGTATGGCAAAATTTGGGGTATTTATAGAGCTAGAAGAGGGTATTGATGGTCTACTACATATTTCAGATATGTCTTGGACGAAAAAGAGTAAACATCCTACCGAGGCACTGAAAGTAGGAGATGAACTAGAAACAGTAGTCTTAGAAGTAGATGCAGAGAATAGGAGATTAGCCTTAGGTTTGAAACAGTTAGAAGAAAATCCTTGGGATACTTTTGAGAAAGTATTTGAAGTAGGTTCGGTACACAAAGGTACAATTATCAAGAAGGTCGATAGAGGGGCTGTCTTAGAACTTCCCTATGGTGTAGAGGGTTTTGTCGTCAAAAGGAACTTAATTAAAATAGATGGAAAAGAAGCTGAGGTAGGAGAGATACTTAATTTTCAGGTGATCGATATTTCAAAAAAAGAACAGAAAATCTTGCTTTCCCATACAACCACTTTTGCAGCACCCAAAGAGAAAGAAAAGCTTAAGAAAAAAGCTGCTAAAAAATTTACTGCTCCTAGAAATCTTATTAGCGCGGGGAAATCTAAATTAGGAGACATTGAGGCATTGGCTAGCCTGAAAGAACAGATCAAAAACAGTGCAGCAGTGGATGAAAAGTCCGCTAAGAAAAAAATCGAAAGTTCGGAAAAAGCGACAAAAGGAAAAGTAGCAGACAAAAAAGAAGGCGAAGAGAAAGAATAGTGCATTTGTTAGATGATCCTCTGGTTGCTAAAGAATGGATAAGGTCGCGTGGCCGAGTGGTGAGGCAGAGGTCTGCAAAACCTTTTACAGCGGTTCGAGTCCGCTCGCGACCTCTTATATATATTCTTTTTAACTTGCTGTGAATCAAAATAAAGCGCAAAAGTACACTAGCCTTTCATTGACTTTTTTGTCTACCTCCCCAAAAGTGAGTCCCCGAAGGAGAAGTTTTGACTTGCCACTTATTCTATAGGGTGAAAAGTTGGCTTGCCCGCTATAGCTTAAATTTTTCGAAAGAAAAGCCGAAGGACTTGTTGAAGGAATGACTATTTCTGCCAAATAGCACGAAAACTTCTTTAGAAAGACCAGCTTAGTTTTGTTTTTATGAGCGTATAATTATTATGTAACTTTAGCACATGCTTCACGCTATAAGCACATAAAACTAATAATTAGCTTGTCTATTACTTACTTCATCGCGCAAAGGATAAGAAAAACAGGCACGCAGGCCTTTACCACTATTGTCCATAAGATAGCTATTGTGAGCGTAGCCGTAGGGCTTACCACCATGCTTATCGCTTTTCTTGCGCTGAATGGATTTCAAAAAGCTATTAGCCATAAGCTATTTAGCTTTAATGGTCACTTACGCATTTTTCAGTATACGCTCAATCGATCTTATGAAGAACTACCTATTGCCAGAAGTAAAGTAGAAAATTTGAAAGAATCGTTTCCTGCGTATATTAAAGATGTGCAAGCTTTTGCACATAAAACAGCTTTACTTCAGGTAGGCAAGGAAGTTGAAGGTGTTTTGCTCAAGGGGCTCGATATCAACACTTCTCAGGAAAATCTTACTGATTATTTGATAGAAGGTACGCCCATAAATTTTGTGGGAGAGCATTATAGTCGTGACATCATCATTAGTAATAAGACAGCTGCTCGATTAAATCTTCAGGTAGGCGAGGAAGTAACCGCCTATTTTGTACAGCAACCTCCTCGCTATAGAAAACTACGGATCACAGGTATTTATAGTACCTCTGTGGCAGAGATAGATGAAAATCTTATCTTTTGCGACTTACGGCTTATTCAACGGCTCAACCACTGGCCTGATAGTCTAGTAGGAGGCTATCAGGTGCTTCTGAAAGATAGCGACCAGATCGATCTGGTAGAGGATCTGCTGTTTGATTGGCTAGATTATGATTTGAATGAGCAAAGTACCATAGATCAGCATAGGGTTATATTTGACTGGCTTACTATCCTCCACAAAAATGTGCTTATTTTTATCATTCTTATTCTTATTGTTGCTAGTTCTAATATGGTATCTATTATTCTCATTCAAATGATGGAGCGGACAGCCATGATTGGTATTCTAAAAGCACTAGGAGCCTCTAATAGTCAAGTAAAGCGTACTTTTCTGTGGAGTGGTATGCTGTTGTTAGCCAAAGGAATGCTATGGGGGAATCTCATTGGACTGGGGCTAGCTGTTTTACAGGACTATTTTAAAATCATCCAACTTAACCCAGAGAGTTATTATATAAGTTATGTGCCTATCGCGTGGAGCTGGGGTACAATTATCCTCCTTAACCTGCTTACTTTCTTCGTTGTAACGATCGTATTGTTAGTTCCTACAGCTATTATAACAAAAATACAGCCTGTAAAAGCTATTCGGTTTAGCTAATATTTTTAAGTCCGAGTTCGAGTTTTAGGTCCTCCTCTCAGGAGGAGCAGGGAGTAGTAAAACAGGGTAGAACTCCACCCTGTGATGGCCCCCACTGTGTTGCCTTCTGAACTTCCTGATTTTATCAAGTAGGTTTGAGACTTGGTCATACTATGCCTCACTTACCTTATGTGTTTTGAAAGCAACATCAGAACTAAGAACTCGAAACTCAGAACTAGAAAAAGGAAAGTTTTGTTCCAAGCTCCACACAGATCGATTTACTTACTATTTGAGGGCATTAATTTGTTCCAAGCTAAGCCTGTAACCTCTGAAATCATGTCCACACTAAAGTTCTTTGATAACATAGTTTGGGCAATGGCTATTTTGTCGAGTAGGTCGGGGCCTACGGAAGTCTCCCGTAAGAGGCTTCCTGGGGCCCTTTCCTCTCTAAGAACCGGCCGTGACAGTTACCCGTCATCCGGCTCCTTTAGCAACTGGAATCGAACCCTAGCTTCTGGTTGCGTATCCTATGGTTTCGCAACTTGTTGTTCACCGTACTTTACATTGAAGATTCACAGCTGTTCAACCTCGTCCAATTTTGCCTTGCCGCCATTTGGTGCCATCTCATTACT
>JAKSDE010000159.1 GCA_022360235.1 Cytophagales bacterium | reverse complement strand
ATTATAACTTTCAAAAAGGAGGGGTAAATTTTGTATAGCTAACCCACTTTAGGCGTCACTTTTTAATAAGGCTTACTTGAGCAATGCTGCCCCCTTTTATACATCGATGCGATAGCAAAATAAAAGAGCGCATGTTACTAGCGAGGCATGTTATGTGATCCTAGGCCTGAGGAAGGGTTATAATAGCAAGGCGCGCAGTATCTTCAATCTCTCCAGCGAAGCAGCTAGGAAGCAGGAAGTCCTTAAAGGGTAGCGCGGTTAGCATACAGGAGGGATAGCTACGGACTCCTTCTTTTGGTGAATGGCAACTGTATAGAATAGGAATGCCGCTTTCTCAACACGCATGAGGTCGCGTAGGCCAGTGCCCGAAGGTAGCTCGCCCCATCACAATCTTTCAGAACAGTACCAACGCGCATCTTCTCCTCTCTGCTTAGCCCAAGTAGTTCAAAAGCAGGGAAGCAAAGATAATAGAAGTGGGCTTCATGCGTCCCTATCCTTACTTTCCTACGATTTTTTGAAAAACTCTTCTGTTTGTACGCTAAAATGTACGTTTATAAGTCTCTCAAGCGCCAGAAGAGTGGGGTGAATTACTAAAATTTTTCTTTCCTCTTCAACATCTCTCTTTTCCGAAGCTCTCTAAGAGAGGGTATGAAAGTATATGCCTACGCTCCACGCGTTAGCTACCCAGGAAAAGGCGAAAACACACAAAAGTCTATGAGCTACTTCTCCTTTCTCTCGCTGTATTCACCTAGCCTGTTCACTCAAGGGAGTAGTGAGAAGGCTACAGCACCAGGCCCTATTTTTACATTTTCTGGAAGATCCTTTAATTTTTTCCAACCACTTACTGGATCATAACGATAAAAGTCTTCCCGTCCCTTCCCCAACACGTAGGCTTTTCCATCAGCAACGAAGGTTACAGTATTACCCTCTACTTCTCCTGGAAAATCCACTACTTTTTTCCAACCACTTGGATCATAACGATAAAAATCTTTGAAGTACTTATCAGTAGAACTGCCCCGCCCCAACCCCACGTAGGCTTTTTGTTCACCTGGTTCACCAACAACGAAGGCTACTGCACCAAGTCTTCCTTCTCCTATAAAATCCGCTACTTTTTCCCAACCACTTGGATTATAACGATAAAAGTCTTTTTTGGAATTAAGCATACCGTCTATCCCCAACCCCACGTAGGCTTTTTGTTCACCTGGTTCACCAACAACAAAGGCTACTGCACCAAGCCTTCCTTCTCCTACAAAATCCGCTACTTTTTCCCAACCACTTACTGGATCATAACGATAAAAATCTTTTGTGTAACCACCCGTACCCATCCCCCCCAACCCCACGTAGGCTTTTTGTTTACCTGGTTCACCAACAACGAAGGCTACTGCACTAAACCTTCCTCCTCCTATAAAATCCGCTACTTTTTCCCAACTACTTACTGGATCATAACGATAAAAGTCTGCTGTATTCCCCCTCAACACGTAGCCTTTTTCACCAACAGCGAAGGCTACACCACCACTCTCTCCTTTTCCTGGAAAATCCGCTAATTTTGTCCAAACATCATTTGATGGATCATAACGATAAAAGTCTTTTGTAGCTCCCCCCAACCCCACGTAGACTTTTTTATTGCTAGAGCCCTCTCCTTCACTATTAAGTTTACTGCATGCTATACCTATAATCAATAAAAATGGAATGATGTACTTAGTTTTCATAGTTTTAGTAGTTAATCTTTAATAGTATATATAACATATCAAAGTTAAATTATTTATTTTACAAAAGCAAATTTTTATTATAACTTTCAAAAAGAAGGGGTAAATTTTGTATAGCTAACCCACTTTAGGCGTCACTTTTTAATAAGGCTTACTTGAGCATGCTACCCCCTTTTATACATCGATGCGATAGCAAAATAAAAGAGCGCATGTTACTAGCGAGGCATGTTATGTGATCCTAGGCCTGAGGAAGGATTATAATAGCGAGGTCAACGGTATCTTCAATCTCTCCAACGAAGTAGCTAGAAGGCAGAAAGGCCTTAAAGCAAAGGTAATACCCCCCAAAAGGTAACTAAGAGAATCTCCCCACAAGCTTTTATCTCTATAGGCTTCATTAGCTTATTTGTAAAAATTACTGAGAAATGCTTCATTTAATCCCTCCAAGCGTCATGCTGTGAAGTAATCTTTGTTAATGAACCGCCAATTATAGAAATAATTTTTAAATTTTGAGTAGTTTTTAGCAATAATTTAGAACATTGACTCATATTGTTATTTAGTTAATTTAGTTATTAATTAATTTAGCAGCTCCTTACGAAGCTATAAGCATCACCTTGATAGTGCTTTGATGTATTTGGGCTAGCAAAGTGTTGGATGATATAATAATACCTATTTATATTTGAGGAAAAATTCTCTATTTACTTATGAAAAAGTTTGAATTGTTAAAGACAGAATGCGAAGAAGGTATTTTAACCATTACCCTGAATAATCCTGAGAAGTCGAATGTTTTGACTACAAAAAGCATTGATGAGCTGCGAGATGCTATTCAGGAAGTTTATGATAATAGCGAAATAAAAGGCGTTATCATTGTAGGAGCGGGAGAGAAGGCATTTGCTGCTGGTGTTGATGTCCGAGAAATTGCGAAGCTCAATGAATTGAATGGAAGAAAGTTTTCTGAAAATGGGCAAGAAGCCTTTGCTTTGATTGAAAGTTGTCATAAGCCTATCCTTGCTGCCGTCAATGGCTATGCGTTAGGAGAAGGATGTGGGCTAGCTTTAGCCTGCCACCTTAGAATCGCTTCTGAAAATGCAGTGTTTGGCTTGCCAGAGGCATCTATAGGAATTATTCCAGGCTTTGGAGGTACGCAACGATTAACGCAGCTTATAGGGAAAGCAAAAGCACTCGAACTGATGATGACTGCCGAGAAACTCACAGCCGCAGAAGCCCAACAAATAGGCCTCGTTAATTATGTAGTAAATACTAGAGAAGCATTGATAGCAAAAAGCAAAGATATTTTAGAAAAAATTATGGCCAATGGTCCTGTAGCTGTGGGTATGCTCATCAATTGTGTTAATGCCACATGTAATCCATCCGAAAATGGGTATCAGACTGAAGCTAACAGTTTTGCCAACTGTTGTAAAACAGAAGACTTTAAAGAAGGAAGCACAGCATTTCTAGAAAAAAGAAAGCCTCAATTTAAAGGAAGTTGATCGCCAACTATTAGATTATACTTCTCTCCAACACGTTCCTTTTCTACCAACTCCATCATGATGCGATGAATCCTATTGAAAAACTTGCAGGAGAGACTGTCATTTATGGATTCAGCAGTATTATAGGAAGAGCGCTTAACTACTTATTAGTACCCTTTTACACAAGGCTATTTTTACCTTCCGAGTATGGTATTATCACAGAATTCTATGCCTATGCTGCTTTTTTCAATACCCTCTATACCTATGGCATGGAAACTGCCTACTTTCGTTTTGCTACTAAACAAGGATATTATGAAAAAGACAGCTTCAACATTGCTACCAGTGCTATAATCACTTCAAGCCTACTATTTTCTCTGTTGCTGGCATTTTTTGCTACCCCTATCGTCAACTTAATAGGGTATGCTAATCACGAGCGTTATGTGTATTACTTTGTGAGTATCCTAGCTATTGATGCTATCTTGGCTATCCCCTTTGCGCAACTTAGATTTGAAAAAAGAGCCCTTGCTTTTGCCAAAGCAAAGCTCTTTAATATAAGCTTGAATATCTTTTTTAACCTTTTCTTTCTTTACTTCTGTGCAAGCATTGATGACGAAAATTTTCTGGTAGGCTGGAAACCACTTATCGCACGCTTTTATACGCCTACTTGGAAGATAGACTATGTATTTATCGCCAACCTTGTGGCCAATGCCTCACTCTTGCTTTTACTCAGAAAGCCTTTGATGAGGCTAAAATTCGTATTAGTATGGCAACGCCTCCGACCTATGTTAATATACGCTTTCCCATTAATTTTGATGGGCTTAGCAGGTACAGTTAATGATATGCTTTCTAGGGCTGCTTTGAAATATTTACTTCCTGAAGGCTTCTACCCTGGCAAAACGAATGAAACGGTACTAGGTATCTTTGGTGCCTGTTACAAATTGGCTGTCTTTATGTCCTTAGGCGTGCAAGCCTTTCGCTATGCCGCCGAGCCTTTCTTTTTTTCTAAAGCCAAAGCGCAAGAATCACCTATACTCTTTAGCCAAGTAATGCATGAGTTTATTATTGTTAGCTGCTTTATTTTGTTTGCTGTTAGTGTCAACCTAGACTTGGTGGGCTATCTATTTCTCGGAAAACCTGCCTATAGAGAGGGTATTGAAATTGTTCCTTATTTACTGCTCGCTTACTTATTGCTAGGCGTCTATTACAATCTTTCTGTATGGTTTAAGATCACCGAAAAAACGTATTATGGTACCTATATTACCAGTATAGGTGCCTTTGTCACGATTGGTATGAATGTGTGGCTTATCCCTTTGCTCGGGTACTGGGGAAGTGTATGGGCGGCAGTAGCAAGCTATCTTACCATGAGTATTTTGTGTTATTATTTTGGACAAAAGTATTACCGCATTCCTTATCAAGTAAGTAGAGGGCTAGTTTATATTGTAGGAACAATTGGGTTAGTTTACTTAATAAGGCGTATTCCCTTTGCATGCTTCCCCCTCGCTGTTGTGGCTCATCTCGTGTTTACCCTCCTTTTTGCTTTGCTGCTATATGGAGTGGAGCGGAAGAAAGGATAGTGTCAAGTAACACTCACATATTACTTCTACCCTGTTAGCTCGCTCTTGCTTTATACACTTTATACTTGTAAATTTAAACCTAAACTTTATATATGCAATGTTTATTGAAAGGACCGTCTACCAACTACTTAAAAAAGCCTTGGCTCGTCAGGCAGCTGTTGCTTTGATCGGACCACGCCAGGTGGGCAAAACTACCTTGGCTATCGAGCTTGGTAAAGATCTCGGTGCCCTTTATCTGGATTTGGAAGCTAGCTCTGATCGAAACAAATTATTCGCTCCGGAATTGTTCTTAAGTCACTATCAGAATCGATTAGTCATACTCGATGAAATTCACCGCGTGCCTGAACTATTTCAGACGCTACGCGGGCTTATTGATCGTGCTAGAAGAGCAGGTAATCCAACAGGACGCTATTTAATTCTTGGATCAGCTTCAGTAGAGTTATTAAAACAATCCAGCGAAAGCCTTGCTGGAAGGAT
>JAKSDE010000511.1 GCA_022360235.1 Cytophagales bacterium | reverse complement strand
GATGCCTTTGGCGATGGGCGTTGTTGCGGGGTGGTTGGTGTAGGCACCATTGGCCGCCTGCGAAAGTTGCTGTGTAGCAGCATGCTGTGCGTGCTGTGTGTGTGCGCGTGCGCGTGCGCGTGCGTGTGCGCGTGCATGTGTGTGCTGCTGTGTGCTGCTGTGTGCTGGTGTGTGCTGTGTGTGCTGTGCATGCTGTATCTGCTGCGTATGCTGCACCTGCTGCGTACGCTGTGTGCGTTGTGTAGTATGCTGCGTGTGCTGTGCATACTGTGTTGCATCCATCGCGCACATGCGACATGCGTGGTAGGAGGGAGGCACAGCGCTAAGGCGTGCTTTGCGTGCAGCTATTCGCCTGACGCAACGCTGTCAGCAGCAGCAGCAGCAGCAGCAGTAGATGCAGCAGTATGCAGCAGTATGTAGCAGCAGCAGTATGACGGGAATGTCCAAGGCACGGAAGGCACAAATGCAGGGACGTGAGGGTGGGGAAACATGCACCAACGCCACACATCTGTTTTTTTCAGTTAGGGGTCACTACACCACCCAACTTCACCACCCCAGTATCATTCCCACTCACCTGACCTCCCACCCAATACACCACCATTCCCCACAGCTCTACCAAACCCTAAAGAAGCTCCCAGTGTGGCTCACTCTACACGGCACCCTCGTCAGTGCGGTGCAGCGCTAAGACGTGCACTACGTGGACACTTCAGCCCACGTGTACCTCACCTCAGAGTCCGTTCGCCTCCTCTCCCCGCCATTGCACGTCCTAGACGTTCCGTCCCATGTGTCGTCTATACTGGCGAAGCTGCATGGAAGCCGCGTTAACCATGTGACCCCCGCCATGGGCCGCCAAAGCCTAACCTCCCACGACCTTCCGCTGACCATGCGACGTGGCCTCTCCCCGCTCTCCCTGGCGCCGGTTCTGCTTTTCAGCTTCGGTGACCTGTACGAAGGTGTGACCTACGGCCAGTTGCGCGCGCAGCTGGCGGCAATGGACGCTTCGTTCACCTTCCCATTCGATGCAGATATGCTGCGACACGTACGGTAGCTGCTGCGGGATATGGGCTTGCAGGCTGATGAGGATGCGCAGCACGTGTTGACGGCCCTGGGAACGCCGCCGCCGCCGCCGCCGCCACCCGCCAGCCGCCCTGCCACAGGCAGCAGTGGTGGCGGCGCCCGCGGCCAGCAGCGGTAGCAGCAGGGGGAGGCTGCTGACCTGGCGGCGGGCAGCCCCGAAGCCATTTTGCGCGCCAACCAGGAACGGCTCAAGCCCCTGGTGCTGACGTCAGCGTCTAAGCTCCCCGTTTTTGCCATGGGTTGGCCAGCACCTCCCGACCTCCAACCTCCAGCGGGCCTTCTGCTGTGGCCCCCCACCACCCACGTGCTGGCGTCAGCAGTCGGCATCCAACCACCTTCCCTCGGCCGTGCCCTGCACCCCGACTTTGCGGTCCTCCTGTGGCCATACCTCCGTGACCCGAGCGTTACACTAGCCCTTGGGCTAAAGCTCGTCACCCCCGCAAAGGTTGCCACCCCTATGGCTGATCTCCCGTACGTCCGATTCCTCACGAAGGTCTTCCACGAAAGCATCCCGGACGGTATGCTGGTGGCCAACGCCCTCGCTGACGTCAGCGACGGGGTGGTGAACAAGGTGCAGCGCGTATGGTTGTTGCTCTCGGCCCTCCACCGCTACACCTACCTTGCAGAGGACCCCAGCGACACCCTCGCCACGTCACACCTGGAACACGTGCCGCTGCTGCCAGTGGTGCTACCCCCCGCCCCGGGGGGCGGCAACAGAACCACACAAGGAGGAAGCTACCCGGAACTCGGCCTTCTCACTCTAAAGTACCTCCCTGCAGCACTGCGGCTGCCCTACACCCCAACCCCTGGAGACGGCCTGTATGGGGTGCACGGGGTGCAATCCAGCCCCCAAGCCAGCACCCCCCCCCCTCACATCTCCCCCACGCTGCCCCAAATCGACCCCCAGCAGTATATCCCCACGCCCCTGCGCCTTACCCAACGCCACGCTCCGCTGTCTCAAGTGGAGGAGCTGTCCCCAAGCGAGCTAGGCATGGAGGCAATAGAGCCTGCCCTGGACCTATAGCCCCCTGGCACCACTTCCCCGAACCCTACCTCCAACGGGCCATACGAAGGCGAGCACCTTCTAGATGTTACCACCAGCGCACGTGGTGCCACGTCAACGTGTGATGCCACGTCACCCCCCGATACAGTCAAAGGTGCTGTGGGCGACGGTGTGGACCCCGGCTGCAGCAGCAGTGG
>JAKSDE010000510.1 GCA_022360235.1 Cytophagales bacterium | reverse complement strand
CAAACCATTTGAAATCAAATCCGACACCTGTAAGAATGCTATCAGCAGCTAGTTTGTAAAACATGAGAATGCAGTGGGTGTTTTACTTATGCATTAAGGCAGTTCAGTGGCATATTACAGCTAAGCACTGAACACCACAGAGCAAAACTATTCTACATATTCATCTGTTCCTAATAGCCCAAAGAGTTTTGTTACAGATGCTTGGACAGGCACCTTCAATAAACACATGAAATAGTTATGAGAGAGCGGCATAAGTATCTTCAATAGGCACTTCAGGCTGCTGGGGGAAACCAGCAAGCCACCTATCAAATCTGTACTGCACTTGCATTGTTTGCAAAATCTTCTGGTAGCCCTAGCCAAATTACATTGGTGTGGGGCTCCAGTTTTGACATCTTCCACCCTCCAGGCTATTATGACAACCTCAGTACCATTGTAGTAGCTTTACAAAGCTACCACACAGCAACCCAATGGTATGGAGCTCTTTTGGTAGCTAGATATATTTGCAAGTCATCAATCCAATAATGCAGTGCCTCCTTAGTGGTCTCCCTAATACTTTTCTTGGCTATTTCACTTGCAACTCTTTGCAACTTCCATGCAGGTATTGCTCTTTCCTAGAACCTGAGCATGATACAGACCAAATTAGCACTTTGATTTTTATAAAAATATAGTCTGCAAGAGTTAATATAATATTATGCATATAGATGAGTAGGTACATGCTGACATATGAAATTGCAAACTTAAGCCACACAGTATGTAATGTACATAAAATGCACAAGAATGCAACTGTACATATATATTATTATATAGAGATATGTAATTGTTTTTATTGGAATTGCATGTATAGTATAAGTCTCAAGCAACACAAGTATAAACTATGGCAGCCACGTGTTGCTGCTAGCTACAGCACTGCTTACAACCAAAATTAGGGTATCAATTTGCGGCGTTTTACATGCATCTCTCAAAACATCTGACTACTCAATGCCAAAAAGCACTGCTGATGCTACAACCACTTCACTACCCATATTAAGCTCCAATCTT
>JAKSDE010000138.1 GCA_022360235.1 Cytophagales bacterium | reverse complement strand
GAGACACAATGATCCAAAACCTCTTCAGCAGGAAGTATTTCCCAATGTTTCCTTTTGAATTGATAGATAAAATCCAGGCTGAGGTAGGTGCTATCGTGAAAAAAGATCTCCACGGTTGTCATGAAGCTCTTATGCCTGGTAATGACTTGCTGGATGTATTGCTGTGAACGGATCCATATGAGGACACTTTTGACTTCCCTCCTATCTATGACTAGGTCGATGTCCGAATTTTCCGGTAAATCGGTGAGCTTTTCATGAAGAAATTTGAGCAGGCCGTACCTCCTGTCTTTCATCTCTACAGCAAACTGCGACAGGAAGAATTGGCGATGTGTTTCGGCGGTCTTCCTTGCCATCAAATTTTCTAGCGCCACGTGCCAGCACTCCACCAACCAACCTGCCTGTACATGCAAGTGAGATTGTCGATGATACAAATCCAAGTAGTAGCAGGTGTTGATCAAAAGGTACAATTTGAGATGTAGCGTCACATCAATTTCGTGTTCACGGATGTATTGCTTTACCGTGTCCATTTCGAGTACTTTGATCAATGCGTCATGGACTTCGGGGAAAGATTGATGCTTGATCAAAACGCCGGATTGAAACAAAAAGTGAAAAAGATCATAGAGTACGGGCATATGGTGCTCCGCCAGTTCCCAATCGTATACGGATAATTGGCTCCCATTCACATAGCCGTTCCATGGAGTAAAATCCTTATGGGCCAATGACGTTATGAAAGTACCTGCGGCCGGGATAGTTTCCAGCAGTTGGTACATGAGCTGGATCATGGATTCGCATTTGGGAAATCTTATGTCCGGGACCAAACCATCCAGTTGGTCTTTGATCACTTTCTTTATGGTCCCTAATTCCTGTTTGGAAGCACTCACTTGGTAGAGTTCCACCAGTGTATCGGCATGTATTGGGGTAAATTCATTGGAGGTGACAGCGTGTTTGTTTTTCAAATTGGAGAATATACCATACTGCGGATGTGGTTCAGCGTTGGGCAACTGCCATTTTTTGAGGTCGAATGATCTAAGCTGTTGTAGAACGCTCTTCTCATTTTGGATAAGAGCCGCACTGGCATCGGATATAGGAACTTTGATGAAAGAGATGGTCTTCCCACCTTTGTTTAGCTCAATCAACACTTTTCGATTGGGGCCCGTGGTGCCTGTAAAAATCGTATAGTGGTCAAAGGTGCCTTCCCATTGCAGGGCCAGTGGCTTAGAAAAGTAGAGGGTAAATTCACCGGATACTATCCAGCGGTGACATCTTAACCGGTGCAGCCCGGTGAGCGCTACTTTTAAAAGCCTGGCTTTGATCCCCGTTGCGTTATAGAAGGAAAGGTAAGTAGGCTTGGTCAGCCCTTTAGGAAAGATCCACCGGATGGTGCCATCCGGGTTGTTGATGTACTGGAAAGACACGGACCGGTGGCGAGGCTTACTTAATGTTTTTGTACTAATGATATAGTCATCCGACATTTCACCCGCAAAAAAGAGTTGGCGAATAAGCTTTAAATCTGAACGATGAATAGTAGATCCCATAATTGTTTCTTTACGCTATTACTCGATCTTCCAATATCGTTCCTTACGCATAAGTATCTGTTTTCCTGGTGTTTATGAATGATGTTAGTTTTGCAAGGGTCTCTTTTGGAGAGTTTTTTTCTTTTTGAGAATTAATTTTATCAACGTTTTTCTAGCTGCAAAGCCCTCTCCCTGAGGCTAAGCCGGGGATTGTACTCGAAAACAAACAGCCAGGTCAACAACTGCCAGAATAGGATGCCGTAGTTTGTTTCTCCAAAAATCCCAAACTCGGTAAATGAGTTGATGAGAATAGGAATGAACAACCCGGTAAAATAGGCTTTGTCCG
>JAKSDE010000286.1 GCA_022360235.1 Cytophagales bacterium | reverse complement strand
TGGCGTGCCATAAGGGTTTTTCTTGCAAATATTGCTACGCTATATATGAGTTTTTGTGAACTAAGATCGTTATTTTAAGTGTAAAAACCCAGTATTGAATACTTGTTAAGGGTCGACTAGTTAGAAACTAAAAACTAGAAACATGAATATGGCTTATATGCTTTATTCTAAAACTCATCAACGCATTTTAAGAAGTTTCCATTTAGTAAGTGGGCCTGTAGAAAACTAGGCAGGAATTGCTTCCATTCAGTCATGGTTGACCCTCTTATATTCCAATACGGTGCTCAACGAGGTATATCGAGCAACTTTTTGAGAGGAAAGGAGTGTTTTCTACAGTCCCCTATCGAAACTAGGAACTTGGAACTAAAAAAATAGAACCATCGAGCGTTATTAAGGATCGACTAGATAGTGGAATGCAAACAGCGCGTTAAAGAATGCATAGAATTGGTTACTATGGTGACCCTCGAAGTAGATATCTGTCATAAAAGCGGATGATAGAAATAGCAGCAGGGCACAATATATAAACTTCTTTTGCTTAAAAGCTATTATCGTTGGATAAAGCAACATGGTGATCAGTAAGAGTATACCCACTATTCCAAACTTCGCAGTGGTCTGCAAAAACTGGTTATGTGCATCGTAAAATACTCCTTCAGGCCAATCCTCTAGCGTAGCATAGCATGCTTGGAGATGTTGCCGTAAATCGCCTGTTCCTACCCCTAGCAAAGGATGTGCTTTGATGACTTGTAGCGTACAATAATATTGCATCTTGCGTAAATTAATGGAGTTTTGTTCGTCAACCTTATCTTTTGAAAATGATGCTATCACTTGATCAAATAATCGATGCTTGAGCATAGGACTGTTTATTATGACCCATATAGCCATGACTGAGGCTCCTAAAAAAATGAGCCAATAGTTTAAAGTAGCTCGTCTTTTCCACACCACTAATATGGTGACAAAAAGACTGAAGAATATAAAAGGAATAATGACTCCTCTCGAAGCAAGTAGTATGATAAAGGTGCTAAAAAGGAATATGAAGAAGAGGAACATGATTTTCTTCTTGTAGGGATAGTCAGCAGCATTATAGTATAGCCAAGTACCCAAAATGTAGATGGAAAATAGAAGATAAACGGCATAGATCGCAGGATGAATGGGTATAGCGGCATCAGCAAAAGTTGTATAGGTGTAGTGATCTATCCACAGTAATTCACGTACTTTACTAAGAGGCGATAAGTCGGCGTTAGTTAATACATCATAGGCTATATAACCTACTTTAATGAATATACTAAGCGCACAAGCATAGACAAAGTGACGTAATATCTCTTGAATAAGTGCCTTACTAACCTTAGGAGAGCAATAAAAGATAATAGGAAAGAATACTAACGGTAATTTGATATTCAACTCACTAAGTGCCTGGCTGTAGTTTTCTGAATACAGCATTCCAACGATACCCAATACATAAAAGCTGATAAATAAAACAAATAGTCTTTTTTTGCGTCTACGCTTCTCTTCAATATAGTAGCCTAATCCCCAAAGTGTATTGAAGAGTAAGATGCCCATCAAAATATTACAAGCAGCAATGGATAGTAGTAAGGTGTAAGGGAATAATCGTATGCCCTTATAAAAGACCTGGTTATAAACGCTTTGATAGGTAAGTGACATTTATAGAGATCGCAAGACGCTGTATAGATATTTTCGGATAAAAGTGGCGAAAGTCGGACAATGGCTCTTGTGACTAAACTTTTAATAAAGTTTGGTCCACCGTCCATAGTCT
>JAKSDE010000475.1 GCA_022360235.1 Cytophagales bacterium | reverse complement strand
TTGTAAGGCTCTGACTGGCAGCACATAGACCGCCTCAAACGCCTCCCCCCACTTTCCTTGCGTCCAACTGTAAGCCAGCTTGCGGCTGAGCGTAGTCTTCCCTGTTCCTGGCTCCCCGACCAAGAGCACCTTGTGAATCTCCCTCTCTGGCTCGTCTGGCTTGGTGCTTCTGCTTTTAAACAGGTCCTCAAGGGCGATGGGGTTTTTGATCCACTCCAGCCGCTCGTGATGAGTGGACAAATGGTCTTGTTGGCCCTCACGATCTTCTTTAACCTTGACTTGCTCGATCAGCATCAATTGGCACTGGAGCGAGTCTACATGCTTGAGGGCCTCGCCTTCAAAGAGCGAACGAACCTGCGCAAAGTCTGAATGCTGGTAGTATTTCTTGAGGGCTTGGCGGACCTCTTGCGCCGCTGCAGGAGTCGAGCTCTCTACGGGCGCTGCTGCTCTAAGGGCGCTATTGATCGTACTGAACAAGCCGCCTGAAGCGGGCGAGGCTGCTGGAGCAGGCAGGGCCTTGAGTTTGTCCTCTAGCGTCGAACAATTTCTTAGCCACTGTTTGACGGCTTCTCGCGCAGTTTTCTCGCGGCGAACGTTGCGCCAGTGTAGGGGCTGGTCTCTATGACGTACTTCTGGCCTCTTAATCAAGCTGTCTAAGGTGCCTTCAGCTCGCTCCTTTTCCTCTTCTTGGCTTTGCACAGCGATCTCACCCAGACCATCGAGCAGCCCCTCCATGACCTCTGGCTTACCTCCCCACACTTCCGGCTGAGCCAGGTCTTCCAGCCATTGAATACTTTTAGTACGCACCTGCTGAGTGGGGCCATGCAGGGCAAGCAGGCGGAGTTGCTGGACGATCCCAAAGCGCAAGGCTGTACGACCTTCCTTGGTTAATTTCTGACTGAGCTTGCTACCCTTGATAGCGTTTAAGCCTTGCTCAAATACCCCATAATTACCGGCATCTTCTAAGCTCAGCAGGCTGGCATAATTCATGGCCTGGTGCCAATCATACCAGGCTTCAGCCTCAATTCCCTTACGGGTAAAGGCCTCTTGCAAGCTCTCAAAGCCTTTCTGAAAGTCATCCAAGTTAAAGTTGAGCTCGGCCAGGGCGCGTGCAACTTGGCCGAGATAAATCGTTCCTTTGAGGCCTTGCCCTAGACGCCTGAGGCTCCCTTGTAAGCGTGCTTGGGGCCCTGCTAATCGCTGTAGGCTTTGCTCAAGCAGTAGGGCATAATAAACAATAGGATAGTACTGAGTATTTTCTGAGACAGCTTTAATCTTCGTTTTGAATCGACTGTAGGGCCCATCCTCTTGGTTAGGGTTCAACTGACCAGGGGCGATACGCTGGATGAGCACAAGGGTCTGATGCAGGGCATAGAGCGTGCTGCGGTCGGTAGGGTAAGTGGTTTTGGTGAAGCTATCCTTATTGGAATTAAGCTTAGCTAAAAGCTCATCGCCTAACCGGTTCAGTTTGCTAGGGTTCCCTTCAAACACCTTGCTATCCATGTTTTGTAAGGTGTACTCTAGCGCTTGGATCAGGGGTTCCTCTCCATATTGATTTTCTTTAATTTTGTTGCATAGGATGTTAAAATAGCTTTCTAGCAGCCGCCTATTTTCTGGAGTAGCCTGTATGTGAGCTAAGCAGCTATACTCTTGAAGGTCTGCTGAGGTCAGGCTACCGACAGACTGATCTTTGAACCAATCAATATATTTTTCTATCCACTGCTGCAGGGCTTGTTGCTCCTCAGGTATCTGGGCGGCGTTTAAGGAGTCGACAAGGGCTTCTGTGCTCTTAATGTCCCCTTGCGCCATGCGCTCTTGGAGCGCCCTCAGAGAGGACCCGCCGACTTGGACTGTCAGCTTACTACCAGGAGCACCCTCATTTGCTCGATAGATCTCCTTTCTTTTAGTACAGCTTAACGCTAATACGAGTAATAGCAATATTTTTGATCTTTTCATAATTTTATACTTTTTAGATTTTTGATTAAATTTTATTAATACTTTATAATCTAAACTATCTGTTTGATAAAGTTTTATTGAGCCAAGTTAAAGAAAGATTTATAAAAAGACAAAAAATTTCCTAAAAAATTTTTCAATATTTTTTAATAGGAGCTGCGTAGCGCTCTCTTGATAGGAAAGGGAAGGGGAGGGTAGCCAAAGGGAACCGTGGATAATTACCATGGAGGGAAGGAGTGAGGTGCTTGACTGCTTCGTGCCCTCCGCTACTACAACCTCCCTCTCTGGCGAATTATTCAATATATTTTTGTTCTACGAAAAAAGCTTAAAAAAATTTGCATACTTCCAAAAGAGTAGTTATATTTGTATTTGTAGTAGTATCATAAAGAGTAGCAAGGCTACTCAAAGTGCGCGTGCTCCTCTTGCTTTTCAGTCCTTCAAGGTGTTTGCTATACCTTCGATAGCTGAGAAGTAGAGATTCACGCCCTTCGTTGTTTTTCATTTAGACCCAGAACCT
>JAKSDE010000297.1 GCA_022360235.1 Cytophagales bacterium | reverse complement strand
TCTTTTCAGCTTTCTGATAGATTTTCCCTGATCGCCCTCATGAATGCCTTCCTTGTCTCTAAATTTTATAACCTACTGCTGCTATGAACTATAACTGATTTGCTCTGCAAATTAGGGCTATGAAGGGTCCTGAGTTGCAAACTCAGGACAGCCATTTCGTCTTTTATGGATCAACTAAGGAGAGCTGGGGAAAAAATAAGTAAACTTTTTTAAATTAGATGCATTGAAAAATGCGTTTCATACTTTAAGAAACATCGATTAAAGGCAGTAGAGGGTGTTAGTTTCCAGGATAAGTTTGCCCTTGAGCATGTGTATAAATAAGATGACAACAGGGTCATGTAGAAGCAGCCAGGGTGCTCATCAACGCAAGGCTAGTGTAGATGAGAAAGCGAATGTAGTAAAACATCCTTACGCTGGGCAGCTGATCAAGATCACCAAGCAGTAGTAGCATTGCTTCAATCTGTAGAAGCGAGCTAGCGCAGTAGGTGTAGGGAGAAGGAGTAGAGGGAGGAAAGAAAAAAGTGTATCTTTAAAAATTCCTACTTATTTAAAAGATAGATTGATGATTCAAATTATTCCTTCCATCTCAGTAAAGGAAAATAAAATTACTCGTCTGAGGAAAGGTGATTATAAAAGAGAAAAAATATATAAAGAAAGTCCCCTTGAAGTGGCTAAAAAGTTTGAGGGGTATGGTATCAAGATGATACACCTCGTTGACCTTGAAGGTGCGAGGCAAGGTAGTCCCATCAACTATCATGCTTTAGAAATAATTGCTGGACATACTAACTTAGAAATTGACTTTGCAGGTGGGCTCTATACCGATGGTGATGTTGACAAGGCCTTTGAATATGGAGCTACGAGTATTACAGCGGCTACCATTGCTTGTTTAGATAAAGAACTCTTTGCTTCTTGGATCGTTAGTCATAGTAGAGAGCGGATCAGGCTCGGGGCAGATGTCTTCCATAGAAAAATTGCTATTCAAGGATGGCAAAAAGGAACACAAGTAAGTGTGTTCGATCATATAGCGTATTTTTATAACAGAAGTTTGAAGTACGTAAAAACTACAGATATTGAGAAATATGGTTCCTTAGAAGGGCCTTCTTTTGATCTTTACAAAGAACTTCTCATTCGCTTTCCTAACCTGTGTATCATTTCAAGTGGAGGGGTAAGATCGCTAGAAGATATTCAAAAATTAGAAGAGATAGGGGTATATGGCGTTATTTTTGGCGAGGCCTATTATGAGGGAGTCATTCAGTTAAAGGCGTTAGAGAAGTTTTTAGCTTAAAAAACTACGGGTGGGCAAATACTTAGAAAACATAAACTTTTTCAGGCGTAACACAGTAATTCATGGGTACATCATATTCCTTTATATCTTCAATAGCCTCCACAGGTGCCTCGAAGCATAAGCCTACTTTAACGATGTCTTCTCTACATTTTTTTAAAAAACGATCATAATGACCTTTGCCACAGCCTACTCTGTAACCTCGCTTATCGAATATGATGAGTGGAAGAACAACAAGATCTAACTCATACGCAGGGATGAATACACTCTCTACAGGTTCCTGGATGCCCCATTGATTCTCCTTTAAGGGCATACCTATTTGATAGCTTTGTATAAACATAGGGCTACCTACCAACTTGGGTACTGAAATAACAATCTCTTTCCTTTCATTTTGCAGGGTAGATACGATAGGCCAAGTATCTACTTCTTTATTTTTATAGAGAGGAAGGTAAATATGAATTTTTTGGCACTTCTTCAATGTAAAGTATTCAAAAAAAATCTTGTGAATACTTTGGTTACATGTTTGGTAAGACGCTTCATTCATTGATTTACGTTGTACTAGATATTTTTTTCTCACCCGTGCTTTTGTCATAACAATCTTTATTACAATGAAGAGGCAGGCGTGTTTAAGTGTACAGTAGTTCCACGGTGAAGCGGTTAAGATTAATGATAAACCTCTCAGGTTCTTTCTCCTTGGTTAATATTTGACTGTCGTATACCCTCATAACATGGAACTATACAAAGCTACCATATTGAAGTGTATTGCAAAAAATTTGCCGCGGAATAGGAGTTAAATTAGTATAGTCCGATCCTTAACAAGTATTCAATACTATATTTTACACTTAAAATGATTATCTTAGCTCACCAAAACGCATGTATAGCGTAGCCATATGGGCAAGAAAAACCTTTATGGCACGCCAAAACCTTGCCAAAAATAGATAGATCCACCTTGGAAAAATGGCGTTCAGAGGAGCTGTAAAAACGAGGCAGGAATTGCTTCCATTCCGTCATTGTTTACCCGCTATATTCAAATACGGTGCTCCAGGAGGTCTATCGAGCTACTTTTTGACGGGGAAAGGCGTGTTTTCTACAGCCCCTTTGTCAAGGATTTAATCTGACAAAATGCTTAAATTAATTTTTCCATCTTAAGGGGTGGCTACTACAAGGAGCATGAATTATTAAAAATTGCTGATGCTTATTATTTTACAAAAAGAACTCAACACTTTCTTTACCTCGCTTCTAGCTTATGTCATTATAGGCTTCTTTTTGCTCTTGATGGGCTTATGGATGTGGGTATTTCCGGAGACTAGTTTACTCGATAGTGGCTATGCAGACATGCAACCTTTCTTTAACTTTAGCCCCTACATATTAATGTTTTTAGTACCAGCAATTACGATGCGTTCTTTTACAGAAGATAAAAAAGTAGGTACCTTAGAAGTTTTGTTGACTAGTCCCCTGACAGCCACACAGATCATTGTAGGAAAATATTTAGCCAGTCTAGCTATTATTATTTTAACGCTACTCTTGACATCTATTTACTACTTTTCCTTATACCACCTGGGCAGTCCTTCAGGAAATATCGATACAGCAGCAGTGATAGGCTCTTATACCGGTTTGTTCATGCTTGCTGCGGTGTTTGCTGCGATAGGGCTTTTTACTTCTTCCCTTACGGAAAGTCAGGTTATTGCTTTTCTTCTGGGTAGTCTATTATGCTTTTTGCTATACCAATCTTTTGACGTTTGGGCAACATTGCTAACATGGAAAAGCTACTCTCTTTTTATAACGCAACTAGGTGTACTATATCATTATGATACATTGCGTAGGGGTATCATTGATTCACGTGATCTCATTTATTTTGTGAGTGTCGTCTTTATCATGCTTTTCTCTACTAGAATTGTGTTAGCCTACAGAAGATGAGCCACTTTGGTAGAAGACATAATTATTCTTTAGCGTTATTGATCCTGCTGCTCGTCGCTATATCCTTCATCAACTTCTTTTCCTATCGCTTTTTCTTTAGAATGGATCTTACTGAAGACCAACGCTATAGTATCAATGAGGCTACAAAAAAGCTATTAAGTGAGCTAAAGGATGAGGTATCCATAAAAGTTTACTTAGCAGGTGACCTGCCTACTGCGTTTAAGCGACTGCAGCACGCTACTAAGGAGCTATTAGCGGAGTTAAAAGTGTATTCAAATCATAAGTTACAATACAAATTTATTGATTCAGAGGAGGTAGAAGAAAAACAAACGCTTATTTTAGAGCTCGCAGAAAAGGGTATTCAACCCACTAATCTTTACACACAAGAGAAAGGAAAAAGAATAGAAAAACTCACACTGCCAGGTGCCTTGCTTGCTTATCAGGATAAGGAGGTAGGGATCATGCTTTTAAAAGGTAATAAATTGGCTACACTAGAAGAAATTTTAAATCAGTCTATAGAAGGCCTGGAATATGAACTGGTTAGAGCAGTTAGAAAACTAACACAGCAAGAACGTAAAAAAATAGCTTTACTAAGAGGACATGAAGAACCTGATACGCTACGATTGATAGGATTGGCTCATGTATTACGTGAACACTATGATTTGTTTTACGTAAATCTTCTTCAAGAAACTCCACTAGCCAATTATGATGCGGTACTCATTACTAAACCCCAAAAGCCATTTTCAGAAAGCGAGAAATACCTACTTGACCAATATATCATGCAAGGGGGAAAAGTACTTTTTTTCCTAGACCGTTTACGTATAGATATGGATAGCCTGCGTGGGGGAAGAACGTTTGCTTTTCCATTAGATATAGGCCTGGATGATCAGTTATTTAGGTATGGTATAAGAATTAATCAGGATTTGGTACAAGACTTAAACGCAGGCGTTTATCCTATTGTGGTAGGTAACATGGGAAATCAGCCTCAATTAAGCTTATTACCCTGGCCTTTTTTTCCTATTCTTAACAATTTTGCGCATCATTTGATTGTAAAAAATCTTGATGCGCTCTATGCCCAGTTTATCAGTAGTATAGATACTGTGAAAGCAGAGGGCGTAACAAAGACTCCGCTCGTTTTTACTTCTCCTTATGCAAGAAAGCTAGCTGCCCCTGTGCAAGTAGATTTAGAAACATTAAGAGAAGCACCTTCGCCAGATTTGTATACGAAAGGCCCCCTTCCTATTATCTATCTCTTAGAGGGAAGGTTTACCTCTTTGTATAAAAATAGACTTGTTCCAGAAACGTTTACACAAGCCGACTTTTTATCAGAAAGCCAGCCTACGAAGTTACTGATTACTACAGCTAGCAGCTTGCTTGTCAACCAACTTGACCCCAATACTAAGCAGCCACGCCCTTGGGGCTATGATCCTTTTTTACAATATACCTTTGCACACGAAGATTTTTTACTCAATACGTTAGCTTATATGCTCGATGAGCATGGCCTTATTAATGCTAAAAACAAAACTTTTAAAATTAGACTGTTAGATAAACCAAAAGTTGAACAAGCTAGACTAACATGGCAGTTGATCAATCTACTAACGCCTCTTGTATTACTCCTACTTTGGGGGTGGGGATGGAACCGCTGCTACAAAAGGAATTATAAGTAGCTCTAGGCAATTGTCTTTTAAGTTCTTTTGCTTTGTTAAACAAGTTTAAAGTAGCTATTTTTAAATTTTTATATGTAAATTTGTGCGTCCATAGACTATCCAATAGTAATTATATATAGTATAGATGAAATTTATTGTATCTTCCTCTACGTTATTAAAACAGTTGGCTGCTATCGATGGTATCATCGTAGCTAACCCTGTCGTACCTATTTTAGAAAATTTTTTATTTGAAATTGAAGATGGGAAACTAAACATCACGGCTTCAGATTTACAGACCTCTATCATTGGAGAATTAGCTGTAGAAGCACAAGAAAGTGCAAGTATTGCTGTGCCAGCACGTATCTTACAAGAGACACTTAAAAATTTGCCAGAACAACCTATCACTTTTTCTGTTGATGAAGATACCTATACGGTAGAAATTAGCTCGAACAATGGGAGGTATAAATTGGCAGGAGAGAATGCGACGGACTTTCCCCAAATTGCTACGGTTACTGATGGATTGATGATAGAAATGCCCGCAGAGATTCTGAAAAATGCGATTAGGCATACGATCGTTGCTGTAAGTAAAGATGAGTTAAAGCTCGCTATGAATGGGGTTCTTATAGATTTGAATGGCACAGGAGCAACTTTTGTTGCTACAGATACCCATAGACTGGTTCGTTATATAAGAACGGATATCAGCATTGATGCTAAACGTTCTCTTATCGTTCCTCGTAAAGCCCTCACCTTACTCAATGCACTTCTACCAAGTGACAAAACAGGAACAAAGATAACATTCGATGAGACCAATATATATTTTCAACTAGGAAATACCCAAGTGATCTCTAGGCTCATTGATGAACGCTACCCTGCGTATGAAAATGCGATTCCGGTGAATAATCCCCACAAACTGACGATTAATCGTTTAGAATTCTTAAGTTCCTTAAGGCGTGTGGCCGTTTATGCTAACAAAAGTTCTCAACAGATGCGGATGAAAATTGCAGGAAGTGAACTACAGATTTCAGCAGAGGATCTCGAATTCTCCAATGAGGCGAATGAGCGACTGACTTGTGAATATGAAGGCAGTGATATAGAGCTTGGCTTTAATGCGAAATTCCTTATTGAAATGCTCAATAGTATTGACACTGAAGAAATAGAAGTATACCTTTCAACGCCTAATAAAGCAGGTGTAATTTTACCCAAAGAAAAAAAGGAAAACGAAGATATACTGTTACTGGTAATGCCTGTGCTCTTAAATAGCTAATCTATTCTTTCAATCGATGCTCCTAATGCGATTAATCTGCTATCAATCGCTTCATACCCTCTATCAATTTGTTTGATGTTTTCAATAATGCTTGTTCCTTCTGCTGAAAGTGCGGCAATCAGAAGTGCTATTCCAGCTCTAATATCGGGCGAAGACATTTGAATGCCTCTGAGTGGATACTTTCGGTCTAAGCCAATCACATTTGCTCTGTGCGGATCACATAAGACGATTTGTGCGCCCATGTCAATAAGTTTATCTACGAAAAACAGCCGGCTCTCAAACATCCTCTGATGAATAAGTACAGTACCTCTGGCTTGTATAGCGGTAACAAGCACAATACTTAGTAAGTCAGGGGAAAATCCTGGCCAAATAGCATCAGAAATTGTAAGTATTGAACCATCGATATATTTTTTTATTTCATAGTGTTCTTGGGTAGGTATTTTGATATAATTTTCTCCTATTTCTAGTTGAATGCCTAACTTTCTAAATACTTGTGGAATAATTCCAAGATACGCAGGACTTACATCTTTGATAGTCAAGTCTGCCATCGTTATGGCTGCCAAACCAATAAAACTACCTACTTCAATCATATCGGGTAGCAGTGTATGTTCGGTTCCTTGCAATGCACTTACTCCATGAATAGTTAATAAGTTCGAACCAATTCCTTCTATTTTGGCACCCATTCGTACAAGCATCTTACATAACTGCTGTACATAAGGCTCACACGCAGCATTGTAAATATTTGTTGTTCCTTGAGCCAGGCTAGCAGCCATAATGATATTGGCTGTTCCAGTGACAGAAGCTTCCTCAAGTAGAATGTAATTACCCTTTATTTTATTAGCCTCTACTAAGTAAGTTTTGCTTATTGTATCGTAAGAGAAAGTCGCTCCCAGCTTGCTCATGCTTATAAAGTGCGTGTCTAAGCGTCTTCTACCTATCTTATCCCCTCCAGGTTTAGGAACTTTTACTTTACCAAATCGTGCCAATAAGGGGCCTACTAGCATGATAGAACCTCTAAACTTATTACTGTACTTGTTGAATTTTGTGATATCGAATGAAGAAGTATTTAATCCGTTAGCAGTAAAACGATACGTACCTTTGGCAAGCCTTTCTACTTTTACAGCCAAGGAATGCATTAGGTCAATCAAACAACGGACATCAAGTATATCAGGAATATTATGGATGGTAACAGGCTCCGAGGTGAGGAGTGTAGCACATATTACTTGCAAGGCTTCATTTTTAGCACCTTGCGGTGTAATTGATCCTTTGAGTGGCTTCCCTCCCTCAATCTTAAACCTAGCCATTAGCTCTTTCTTCTTTGGGGAATAGTTATTCTCCTGCTTGTTTTGTTGTTTCTGCCTCTTTCTCTAGGACTATCAAGGATGCTTTGTGCTTTGAGCTTTTCAAAGTCAACTAATAGCTTATCTCTTGCAATTTTCTTAATATTTTCTATAATTCTATCTTCGTCGGTATTATCATTATTCCATCCACTATTAAGCATTTTTATTAATTTCACCACATTGCTAATTACCTGCTCTTGTTGTTCTTGACTCTCTAAAGTGATGGCTTTTTCGATGAGTAGTTCCACATTACGACCATAGTGCTTCAACTTAATAGGTTGCGTTTTATAGGCCAATCTCGGCGGTTTCTTAGCCAGCAAGTTCTCTTCTGGCATAGGATAAGGACTTTCTACATCTAAAGAATAGCCAGACATAATAAACATATCATCCCAAAACTTCCGAGAGTATTCTACTGCGTTTTTTATATGAGGAGTGAGTCGCATAATAAGTTCTAACAATGCATGTGCATACTTTGTTCTGGTCTCTTTGTCTTTAATAGTACAAACATGCTCTACGAGCTTTTGAATATTTCTTCCATATTCTTTAAGAATAAGGGGGTTTCTATTGGCATTATATTCATGCATTTAGATGGGAGTTTAAAGTTGAGAAAAAATTTAGGTTTTTCGCTCCTCACGGAGGGCGTCTAAGACTCTTAGCTTCACAAAGCTAAGTAATAAAGTTTTTTCGCCAAAATTTATGAAGTCAACCTTTGCCTTCTTTTCAGTTCCTGAAGTATCCAGTTTTGTTACCGTTCCTACGCCAAACTTAGGGTGCTCTACTTTCATACCTTCCTTAAGGTGTGTTGTGTCAGTGGGTTGAAAATCACTTAATGTTTTATTAATAGGTTTGAGATTTTTGTACTGCTTTTTCTGAACGTCATTGACAAGTTGCGCGGCATGGCCTGTGTTTTTCTGGGAAACTGTTGATCGATGATATTTTTCATTGCTATGGAGGTAAGCTGGGTCAATCTCTTCAATAAAACGACTAGGTTTACAATTTTTAGGTCGCCCAAATCGGTATCGATTCAACGCATAAGAGCAAAATACTTTTCGTTTTGCCCGCGTAACTGCTACGTAGAAAAGCCTCCTTTCCTCTTCTAGGTCTGCCCGGCTATTTAACATCAAGGGTGAAGGAAACAAATCTTCCTCCATACCCATAATGTAAACATATTCAAACTCTAGTCCTTTTGTGGCATGGATAGTCATCAAAGTGATTTTTTCTGTTGCTTCATCGCTTGCTTCATCCATGCTAGTGACCAATGCTATTTCCTGTAAGAAGGCTCCTAGGCTTTTGTCTTTGTTATCAGTGTTAACGACAAATTGCTTGATTCCATTTAAAAGTTCCTGTACATTTTCATAGCGGCTAAGCCCTTCTATCGTTTTATCTTCGTGAAGCTCTTTAAGTAACCCTGATCGCCTGGCAATATGCGTCGCTACCTCATAAGCATCTTTTTGCTGTAGATCTACTGCAAAGCTTTTCACCATATGCACAAACTCATCCACTGCATTGGCTATGCTGCCACTTAAGAATTTTTCTACATTACACATGACCTCCCATATAGGTATATCATGCTCAAAAGCAGCTACTACCATCTTATCTACACTCGTAGGGCCAATACCTCTTTTAGGTAAATTAATAATTCTTTTCAATGCTTCTTCATCATTGTGATTGACCACAAAACGTAAATAAGCGAGTATATCTTTAATTTCTTTTCTTTGATAGAACGACATGCCTCCTACAATACGATAAGGAATATCCATTTTGCGCAACGCTTCCTCAATCGTCCTGGATTGGCTATTAGTACGATAAAGCACAACAAAATCGTTATTACTAAGATGATGATTAACTTTATTTTCAAAAATAGAAGAAGCAACGAGTTTACCTTCCTCCAGGTCATTAGTCGCCCTTATTAGTTCTATAAGTTCTCCTGCTTCATTGGAAGTCCACACAGCTTTTTTGAATTGGGCTTTGTTATGATTGATGATAGTGTTAGCTGCATTGACAATATTTTTTGTAGAGCGATAATTCTGTTCTAGCTTGATGATCTGTAAGTTGGGATAATGCTTTTCAAAGTTCAGAATATTACGTATATCCGCTCCCCGAAAGGCATAAATACTCTGCGCATCATCGCCTACTACACAGACATTTTTGTGAATAGCAGCTAAATCTTTGAGAATAGCATATTGGGCAACATTTGTATCTTGAAACTCATCGATCAAAATATATTTAAATCTTTCCTGATATTTATAAAGCACATCCACATGCTGATTAAAGAGCTTGTACGTATTAAAGAGCAAGTCATCAAAATCCATTGCTCCTGCTTTAAAGCATCTTTCTACATACTTCATAAAGATAGTTCCCATCTCAGGCTTTCTAGCACTTTCGTCATCTGCTTGGTAGATAGGGTTGTTGACATATTCATGTGCGGAAACTAGACGATTCTTTGCACCAGAAATACGCGCTAATACTACACTTGGTTTGTAGATTTTATCGTCTAAATTCATTTCTTTGACGATAGCCTTGATCAAAGACTTACTGTCATTGCTATCATAGATACTAAAGTTAGGAGGATAGCCCAGCTTGTCTGCCTCAGTACGTAAAATTCTGGCGAAGATGCTATGAAAGGTTCCCAACCATATGTTACGCGCCTCCTGGCCTACCACCTTCTCAATGCGCGAACGCATTTCATTGGCTGCTTTGTTGGTAAAGGTAAGTGCTAAGATGTGAAAAGGATCTATTTCTTTCTCTTTTAGTAGATGTACAATACGGTAGGTGAGTACACGTGTTTTCCCAGCGCCCGCTCCTGCGATGATCATACAAGGTCCTTCTACGTTAATCACGCCTTCTCTCTGCGCTTCATTGAGATTTTTAAGATAAGCTGTCATAAAAACTATATTTTATATTTCTACGCTAAGTTATAACAATTTACCTAAAAGCTATACTAGTTCTGAGTTCTGAGTTCTGAGTTTCGAGTTCTGAGTTCTGAGTTCTGAGTTCTGAGTTCCGAGTTCTGAGTTCCGAGTTCTGAGTTCCGAGTTCCGAGTTCTGAGTTCCGAGTTCTGAGTTCTGAGTTTCGAGTTCTGAGTTCTGAGTTCTGAGTTTCGAGTTCTGAGTTCCGAGTTCTGAGTTCTGAGTTCTGAGTTCCGAGTTCTGAGTTCCGAGTTTTAGGTAGGTTGTATTAAACCCCTTGGCTACTACAAGGGAAGATAACTGGTGCAGGCTGAGTTTTTTAAGAACTTTTTCCCAATTCCTCTCTTATTACCAGGGAGGGGGTAGCTCAAATCTGCCTACCAACGCCCATCACAGGGGATAACCCCCACCGTACTCTGCTACTGCCTGCTCCAAGCAATGGAAAGACCCTCCTGCTTAATTATGCATGAAGATTCGGAACTCGAAGCTCAGAACTCGAAACTAATTGGGTTGTTTGTTAACCAATCTTTCAATATTATTACGCCCGAACTTCCTATTTTGCCTGGGTGGCGGAATTGGTAGACGCGTTGGTCTCAAACACCAATGGTAGCAATACCGTGCCGGTTCGACTCCGGCCCTAGGCACTTCGTTATTATGTGTAAGTGTATATTACCTAGTACTTTCAATATACTAACTACTTCGTTCCATAGCGCTATGTTTTTACTGAAAATTTTTGAAAATTGTTGATGGATGTGTGGTGATATTATTGAAAGAAAAAATTAAAATACACCATGGATTTATTAACCAAATACTAAAGAAGAAATGGAAATAAAATCTTACAATCCAAGCCCTATTGAAGTAGTTTTTGCCAAAGCAATCAGTGACTTGAAAGATCAGCTAAACGACAAATTAGATATTGTCAAAATTACGTACATTAAACGATTACTTCATTTTGATAATCCTCAACTAAATATCTTTCTAGAAGATGATGAAGGGAAAGAATACGAATTAGTAGTACGATTTATACAAAGAATTAATAAGGGGGGATAAAATTAGTTAGTCGCCCCTTCATAACGCTCGATGGTGCTATTTTTTTGGTTCTTAGTTGTGTGTCCAGCAAAGGCTGGCATTTTCAGCAGGAGATAGACCTGCCAGGTTAAAAGTCCAAAACCTGTAGCTTGGGTAGCAGCATGGCCAGAAATCAAGAGGTTGAAGCCTACCGACCAACTCACCTCAGGGTGAGGCGAAGTATTAGGTCGTAG
>JAKSDE010000508.1 GCA_022360235.1 Cytophagales bacterium | reverse complement strand
TGATGCTTTTAATGCGTTAAAGGTACTTATTATTGGAGATGTCATGCTTGATACGTATATCTGGGGTAAAGTAGAACGCATCTCTCCGGAAGCACCTGTGCCTGTGGTGCAGGTTGTCAAACGAGAAAACCGCTTAGGTGGAGCGGCCAACGTAGCATTAAATGTACAGGCCCTGGGGGCTATGCCTATACTATGTTCTGTTATAGGGGCGGATACAAGGGCGGAGCACTTCTGTCAATTAATGTACGACACCAAGATAGCTGCCACAGGAATAGTGAAGCATCCTGAGCGGTCTACTATTGTTAAAGAAAGGGTGATAGCGGGCTCCCAGCATATACTGAGAATTGATACTGAATCGACCCATCCCTTACATAGCGAGCAAGAGGAAAGCTTCCTCACACTTATCAAAAAGTATCTTCCGCAGGTAGATGTCGTTATTTTTCAAGATTATGATAAAGGCTGCCTCACCCCTCGCGTGATCAAGGAAGTTATTCATGATGCATGCAAAGCAGGTATTCCTACAGTCGTTGACCCTAAGAAACAAAATTTTTTCTCTTACGAAAATGCTACTTTGTTTAAGCCAAACTTGAAAGAACTGAAAGAGGGGTTGAATATTTCGTTAGCGACTACTGATAAGGAAGCACTCGCTTGTACTGTACGTAACTTAAGAGAGCGCTTGAAGGTAGCCATGGCCCTTGTCACACTTTCAGAACAAGGTGTATATATAGATAGTGCCCATGAAAGCCACGCTATCCCTGCGCAAATAAGAGATGTAGCTGATGTTTCTGGCGCTGGCGATACAGTAGTAAGTATAGCGGCTTTGTCGCTTGCTTTGAATTTACCGGCGAAGCTTATGGCTACATTAGCTAACTTGGGAGGAGGGTTAGTCTGTGAGCACTTAGGCGTAGTCTCCATCCATAAAAAGCAATTAATGCAAGAAGCGTTGGCAAACAATACGCACACGCTCATCAAAGATGTTGCTCAATAGTCTCATCACACAACTCAATAAATTACGCTACTATAGCAGAAGTAGCGTAATTTTCCTTACACGACTTATCACACTCATAAGTTCTGTGGTTACTTTTTTACTTTTAATTTATGCAGCGGGCTTTGAGCCGGAAGAGTACATCAAAGAGGGCATTAACTTGGCCATCGATATTACCTTCTCGGTTTATGTACTTATTTTCTTTATTCGATGGTTTTATGCGCTTCAGAGAACTGATTTTCTAAAGTATTATGCGTTTGAGGGATTACTAGTCTTAGCTGTTCTTATCAATGGAGTGAGCCGCCTCATTTTCGATACAAATCTCCTCGAAATACTATACGAAGCTAGTCATACGTCTTCAGCTTATCCTACCTTTTTTGAATGGGTGGCAGGTATCACTTTAGCCATCTATTGGACGTACAAGGTGGCCAAGACCGATGTATTATCCTTGCCGAATCTTAGCCTTAAGCCATCTGTGGTGCTTATTGTAAGTTTTGCAGTGCTAGCCATGACAGGGGTATTGCTTTTGATGCTGCCTGCTATGACGGTCGGTGATGAAACGATGCCTTTCTTAGATGCTCTATTTACAGCAATGAGCGCTACGTGTGTTGCAGGACTTAGTGTGGTAGATATAAGTTCTTATTTTACCTTCAAGGGACATATAGTCATTCTGCTACTGATTCAATTAGGAGGGATCGGCATTGTAATTTTCGCTGCTTTTTTTGCTGCTTTTTTAAGCAAGGGGTTGGGTATCCGGCAGCAATTGATGGTAAAAAACTTTTTAAACAGCGAAACGCTTTCTTCTACCAAGGCACTTCTGAAGCAAGTCATTGTAATTACGTTGATTATCGAGGCTACTGGCTTTGTATGCATGTTTTGCTCATGGGGTGATGCGATTGTCTTTCAGAGTCTAGGAGAAAAAGTCTTTTACTCCTTATTTCATACGATCTCTGCTTTTTGTAATGCTGGCTTTAGTTTGTTTCCAGCGGGCTTTTATACACCTGTTGTAAAAAGTCTCTATGGCTTACATATGGTTATAGCGATTGTCAGTATTTTGGGAGGAATCGGCTTCCCTACAATAGAAGATGTTTTCTCTCCTCGCGCTATGCTCGAGCGGAGAAGAAGCCCCTGGAAGCGCTGGAAACTTGACACAAAAATAGCGATTTATACCTCGTTAGTACTCCTTGTTTTTGGTACGGTTATGCTGTTTCTCTTAGAAAGAAACAATACATTACATGACTTGGGTTTTGTAGAAGCTACCATCACTAGCTTTTTTCAGGCAAGCAATGCAAGGTCAGCAGGCTATAATACAGTTAATATGCAAGAACTGCGCGTTCCCTCTTTGTATATTCTTATCTTTCTCATGTTTATTGGCGCTTCCTCAGGCTCCATCGGTGGAGGTATTAAAACGTCTACCTTTTGCTTGATCATCGCCTCGATTATAGCTACGCTAGGAGGAAGATCGAAGATTGAGGTTGAGCACAGATTTATTCCTAAGGAACTCTTGTTTAAAACACTTTCCATTTTTGTTTCTGCTGTAGCATTTAACTTACTTGGTTTATTCTTACTTACCATCACAGAGCCTGCCATTGATTTTATCGATTTAGCTTTTGAGCAGGTCTCTGCTTTTGGTGTAGTAGGCTTGAGTACAGGTATTACAAAAAGCTTGACCCCTGCTAGTCGCATTATTATTATCACTGCTATGTTTATAGGAAGAGTAGGACCACTTACGCTTGCTTATGCACTCAGCAAGTACACTACCCATGCTTATAGATATCCCAAAGCGTATGTGATGATCGGATAAGCTTAGTTAGTCGACCCTTAAGAACGCTCGATGACTCTATTTTTGATGCGTTTTGCAACAGGCTAAGTTCGTCATTTATCGGGCT
>JAKSDE010000447.1 GCA_022360235.1 Cytophagales bacterium | reverse complement strand
TCTTTCTAGTAATCAGCTGCTCCCAAAAAATATTTGACATGAGAGAAGAGAAGGGATCTATAGGAAGTGAATCTATTGAGGAGGAATTAATTAATGCAGTGAGAGAGGGTGATGTTGAGAAAGTAAAAATGTTGATAGATCAAGGAGCAGTCGTGAATGTAAGAACCGGACGTGATGCTCTTGCTCCTTTGCATATAGCAGCAGAGCAGGGGTATGTGGCGATAATCGAAGAACTTCAAAAAGCAGGAGCATCGCTAGAGGCAAGAGACGATAATAGAAACTACACCCCTATGCATATAGCAGCAGAGGGGGGGCTTGTTGAAGTAGTAAGAAAGCTTCAAGAATTAGGAGCAGACGTGAATGCAGAAGCTAACTATGGTATGACTCTCTTACATGTAGCAGCAATGAAGGGACATGTGAGCGTAATACAATGTTTAAAAGATTTAGGAGCAAAAGTAGATAAAAAAGCTACTAATGGCGTAACTCCTATGCATATGGCAGCAGCGGGGGGGAATGTAGGAGCAATACAATGTTTAAAAGATTTAGGAGCAAATGTAAATAAACAAGATGTTAATGGCGTAACTCCTATGTATATGGCAGCAATGGAGGGGAAGGTAGGAGCAGCACAATGTTTAAAAGAATTAGGAGCAAATGTAAATAAACAAGATGCTGATGGCGCAACTCCTATACATATAGCAGCAAAGGTAGGAGCTGTAGAAATAGTGAAAATTCTAAAAAGGGGGGGGAATGTAAATCAAAAAACAAAAGCAGGTAATACCCCTTTGTACTATGCAGTATGGGAGGGACATAGAGAGGTAGTATCATTTCTCGTAGAGAACGGCGCTAAGTTAACTAAAAATAAGGAGGGTATTACCCCCTTAGAGCTTGCAAATACAAAGTTGGAAAAGTCTGACGCTGAAAGGCGTGAAAAATATAACGAGATAGTAGAATTACTAAGGAATGCTTCCCATTGAAAGTAGCAGGAGAGAAGAGAGAATAGTAGGAAAGGTGAAGTAGTTCAAATGTAAGTTAAGTAATACTGAAAGATAAATCATATAAACTAAAGCTTACGACTAGTAACAATCCTCTCAAAGCAACCAGCTAGAAGTCAAAGGCTTACTTAACATGAAATTGATAAGAAAAATACACACTAAAAAGATAAATAAATTTTTTTGTTGCCTTTTTCTTATACAGTTCTCAGTGTTTGAGGTGGGAGCGATAGACAGTGTAAAGATTAATCTAGAGAAGGTGCCAGAGCAAGATCAAGGTGCTAGAAGTAGGGTGGTACTAAGTGGGAAAAATGATCTAATTGATAGTATAGGACTGATAGCAGACCAAAGAGTTTCAGTAATGGGAGGGATAGCACCAGATTCGATTAATTGGGGAAAGATGCCCACGGGCTCAGATATAGAAGGGGAAAGGAGATCAGCACTTTTTAGAATATACAACCGTACGAAGGCTTTACTAAATGGAGTGATGAAAAGGCCTAGAAGTAGAGAGCCTACAACTAGCACGCTAGAAACGATAGACAACTACGCTAAATCATCTAATGAAATTCTGCCAGGCAAATTAAAGAGTGATGCAGAAGAAATTCATAAGTTAGCAAGTAATAGACCTTTCGGGGAATTCACAACTATACTATGCGTAGCTCTTCTACAAAAAGAAGAAGAAGATTCGGGAAGAAGAGCCATAAAAAAATTTGCTTTCTGTAATGCCGAGTATTTTAATGGCAGGTTCCGGGATAGCGCTGAGAGTTTGCATTACCATGTTGTCAAGGCTGAACAAGCACATGCAGAAGGGGAACTTTTGCAATTCTTGATGACAAGAACCACAGTTTATACACATGTAGTGGCCATAGGATGTAGTAGGCCTTATTGTGGAGAATGTGATGTGTTGTTAAAACTGATACTTGGACCACGGTACTTAGAAATAAGTGGAAATAGAAATGATGTTATTGCGAAACCATGTAGGAAGTATTATATTCCCAATTCATTAAGAAAATTAATCGAAGATTTGACAGGTCTAGAAATAGAATGCCAAGGACGTTACCGTCGTGAAATCACAGGGAGAAAAAGAGGGGTGGGATCCAGCAGTTAGCAAGTTTAGGAGTAGGAGCAACTATGCTTAACGCTTTTTACGAATACAAATGATAAAGAGGCACAGCCAGAACAAGCGATGGAACAACCAAAAAGACCTGCGACTTCAAGAAAATGAACCCATCACTATACTAACAATATACTATTGTCGATAACTTCTTTGAGCAAAACATAAATACCATCATCCTGGGCTGAACCATCGCCTAGCTTACCCATATACATCCCCCGCCGTAAGCGTATATGCGCTTTCCAGTCTAAGGATTTAATGCTTTCCTCTGTATAGTCGTGCGTAGCCATGAAGTACTAATATAAGCGAGTATTGTCCAAAATCAATAAACGAGCAAGATACATAAGTATAGTGAAGAATCAATTTTCATCCTTCTGTAATAGTTGCTAGCTACTCATCGCCCATTTATGGACTAAAAAGGTTAATACACGGTATCCTTGAAGGTACCGTACATCACGAATTCATGCGTTGAACTGAACTAGTCTTGACAATTCAACTAAACTTAGTTAACTTAGCTATTAAAACTAGCCTTGACAATTCGACCAAATTTAGTTAACTTGGGTATTAAACATTAAACCAAT
>JAKSDE010000506.1 GCA_022360235.1 Cytophagales bacterium | reverse complement strand
GTTCCTACTACCGCAAGACACCAACACCAGGTAGAACTTAACTGATGGATGCATGGACTTTTTCCTTCAGCCTGGCTTAACTATGAAGAAGCTGTACCGCGATCTGCAGTACGGCCTAAGGCAACGAGCGAACTATCGACAGACAGGTGTGGTTGCATTTGCCAAACCCAAATACTGCAGACTTCAGGGGACATAGGGTACAGGAGCAGAGGTCGATGCAGGACGTGCAGTAACGTCGAGCATCCCACTGCCACTGGTCCTGCAATGCTTAGATACAGTTGTAGCCAGTAAGCAAGAATGGACCATGCTGTAGATCTAAGAAGCTGTATTGCAGCTACCATGTACATACGACGTATGTATACATAGGGATGGTCACTTGACCTTCGCGTTTTGTGGACAGTTCCTTTCAAGTGGATCCAGCCGAAACTATTTCTGCAGCGAACTTTAGGACATTGGCGTCAACGTTGAAGATGTAGCAGATATCGGCGTTGAGCAAGCTGTTGCTCCAGTACCAAAGCACTAGGTTGCTGTACAACAACCTTCTCAAAAGGTAAGCTGCCACTTGGTCAGTTTGAAAACATGTTTTCTAGGGATGCTGTTAAATTGAGTAATCTAACCACATGCACGACTATGGTTGGGAAAGCACTACACTTCTAGCGCGCAGCAATCTCGCAGTTGATATATACTTCCGGCACCAGTTGTAGGCTGAACCTGGTTAAACGTGCTTATCAGGCGACTGTACTTGTACTGCGGTGCACAAGTTATTAGCGCAGTAGAGCGTTATAGGAATCAATGTGTACCAATGTTAGTATGAAGCACTACTGTAGTAGCAATGAAAGCGATCAGGGCGATCAGAGCCTCAATGTATGTAGGTGCTGTTATTAACGTATTGGTATACATACTGCCCTGAATTATAGGACAAGTTGGGGCAAGTTAGAGTGTGTTTATGCCAATGCAGCTCTTGGCTGTACACATATGTGCACCACACAGTATTGGCAGCGTGAAAGTATTGAGCGCAACTCCGCATGCGAAGGTTGGTCGCTACGCATATCAGGGCAGCGAATAGTAGGAAGCCCAACAAACTGAAATAATATTGGTTCTAGGGTTGTTAAAGTAAGACTGTGCTAGAGGAAGGTTTCAGTCAGTATACAGGCGCAGCCTGCTATTAGGCTGCCCGTTTATAATCGAATTCTGTTATTACTTGCCAAGTGTGCTGGACCATTGTTTTGGCTGGCATTTGTTGCTTGCACGCCTGATTGTCGTTGTTTCGCGAGCCTGTTATTCGTTGGGTTGGACTGCACAACCAAAGCTGCAACATCTACAAATCTCTGCTACTACATTGATGGTATATTATATTAT
>JAKSDE010000504.1 GCA_022360235.1 Cytophagales bacterium | reverse complement strand
TCATTCTGGAAGCTTATAATCAGATCGAACAGTACAGCTTATCGGAGGATGAATACAAGCTTTACTTAGATGCGAAAACGCTTGCCGAAAAAGAAGCGGCTAACTTAGAATTGAAGTATAACAAAGGTAAAAAAGAAGGCAGAGAAGAGGGTAGAGAAGAAGGCATAAAGATTGGTAAAGAAAAAGGTAGAGAAGAAGGCATAAAGATTGGCAAAGAAAAAGGTAGAGAAGAAGGCATAAAGATTGGCAAAGAAAAAGGTAGAGAAGAAGGTAGAGAAGAAGGTATTCTTGAAACGGCTAAAAATTTAATTCAACAAGGAATACCCCTTGATGTTATTTCTAAAGCTACTGGCCTCAACAGAGAAGAGCTTGCTCAGCTATCCTAGCTTTGCCAAGTCCCATCATTCCATCAAGGGACTACTCACTCAGCTATAGCAAAGCCGTACCCAAATCCAAAGGGGAAATAGATTCATCATGCTTTTGTTCAACAAGAGCAATAGTGTGTGATTCAGCATAGCCCCTGACTTGGCAGATCGTTAGGTATTTTGAAAGCAACATCAGCACTAGCCTGCTGCAAAAAGCATCAAAATCCTCTCTAAAACAGCCTTCAATTATCTACAAAAAATTCCTAAGAAATCCGCCCAATAATTTTTTTAATGACTCACTGCAGGAAAGTTAAAAAGACCAGGAGCCTCCTTATAAGCTTCTATAAGTTTGAGTATTTGTTCATTATAGCTGCTAGCCAACGAAATCATAATCTTTAAATGGAGTTCTTTATTTTTCTCGAAAATATCCATAGCCTTTATGCTGGGTAGCATATAAAGTAAAGCAGCCTTAGAAGTTACAATAGCATTAAACATCCGCTTTGTATTGGCTATAAAGGCATTTTCTCCGAAAATATGTCCTTCTTTCAATACAGCGACTTGCTCAAAACCTTCTCTTATATCAGTACTTAGCATGACCTCTCCTGATTGAACAAGATAGATTGCTTCGCTAGGATCACCCCGAAAAAAAACGACTTCGTCTTTACGGTATTTCCTTAAGAAAAGATAAGAATGAAGTAGCGCCAATTCTTTTTTAGTTAGCTTTTTAAAAAACTTGTTCTGTGATAGGAAATTGATCACATCTACTAATTCTTTATCTTGTGATTTTTTAAGAAAATCAAACATAGCAAATTATTAAGGTTGGGTTGCTTTGTTGTCTTTAGCCATATATTGTCAAGTTAGGGAAAGATAAACTTATTCTATGACGAAGTAAAGACTTCTTTAGAAAAGCTATTATATTTTCTTGTAATGATAGGGTTACTTTAGCTCAATACATATAGTACGCTAAGTTCTTTGGGACTCCTTTGCTATTTGTCTTTGGTCATTTCAACAACGGCAGTATCCTTATCTAAGGGAGATAAGGAGGTATCTTGACTGGTATTCTCCATGGCAATGTGTGGGGCAATAACCAAAGCAATAATAGAAGTAAGTTTAATAAGAATATTCATAGAGGGCCCAGAAGTATCTTTGAAAGGATCTCCTACGGTATCTCCTGTAACAGAAGCTTTGTGGGCATCAGAGCCTTTATAAAGTATTTTGCCGTTGACTTCAGCGCCTTTTTCAAAAGTTTTTTTCGCATTATCCCACGCACCGCCTGCATTGGCTTGAAACATCGCCATGAGTACGCCGCTAAGGGTAACTCCTGCCAATAATCCACCTAGTACTTCGGGCCCCAAGGTAAAGCCTACAAAAGCCGGTATAACGATGGCTAAAGCACCTGGTAAGATCATGGCTTTGATAGCTGCTCTGGTAGAGATGTCTACACATTTACCGTATTCAGGCGTTGCCTCTCCTTGCATAATGCCTTTGATTTCACGGAATTGCCTTCTTACCTCTTCTACCATGGTCATAGCAGCCTTTCCTACCGCACTAATTGCCAAGGCAGAGAATAAGAAAGGGATCATACCCCCTACAAACAATCCTGCTAAAATAGGTGCTTTATAAATATCAATCGTATGAATGTTAGCTGTTTCTACAAAGGCAGCAAACAACGCTAACGAGGTCAGCGCAGCAGAGGCAATGGCAAAACCCTTGCCTGTAGCGGCGGTGGTGTTACCAACACTATCCAAGATATCCGTTCTCTTTCTTACTTCCGCTGGCAAGCCGCTCATCTCTGCAATCCCCCCTGCATTATCAGCAATCGGCCCAAAAGCATCGATAGAGAGCTGCATGGCTGTAGTGGCCATCATCCCTGCAGCAGCAATTGCTACTCCATAAAAGCCAGCAAAATAGAAAGACATATAAATACCGCCAGCAAAGAGGAGAATAGGGGGGGCTGTAGAAATCATTCCTACACTTAATCCTGCAATAATGTTAGTGGCATGGCCTGTACAAGATTGCCGCACAATAAAGTTGACAGGCTTTCTATCCATAGAAGTAAAATAGGCTGTCATTACACTGATGAATGCACCTACGACTAAACCGGTTACAACCGCATAGAAAACATCTTGGGCAGAAAAAATTTGCCCGCGTAATGACAAAGTTGCTGGTAATAACCCTTTGACAACAAAATAAGAAGCAACCGCTGTCAAAATAATGGACAACCCGTTGCCTGTGTCCAAAGCTTTTTGTACATCACCGTTCTCTTTGATTCTTACAAAGAAGGTACTTATCATAGAGAAGATAATACCTATCCCCCCAATGAGCATAGGGAGGAGAACAGGAGAGAGGCCGTTGACTTTATCTGAAGCTAGCGTATCAATCTCACTTCCTAATACCATTGCAGCCAATATAGTAGCCACATACGAGCCAAATAAATCAGCACCCATTCCTGCTACATCTCCTACATTATCGCCTACATTATCAGCAATAGTCGCTGGGTTCCTTGGATCATCTTCCGGGATACCGGCTTCTACTTTTCCTACGAGGTCAGCTCCTACGTCAGCTGCTTTGGTATAGATACCACCTCCTACACGGGCGAACAACGCAATACTCTCTGCGCCCAAAGAGAATCCTGTAAGTGTTTCTAAAACAACGACCAGCGCATGCCTGTTAGTGATGGTAAGACCTTCGGGAAGGAAGATAATGAAAAATCCTATAAATAAGCTTCCTACTCCTAAGATAGCAAGGCCTGCAACGCCCATCCCCATGACTGAGCCTCCTAGGTAAGACACCTTTAGTGCCTTCGCCAGACTCAGGCGGGCAGCTTGCGTAGTGCGTACGTTCGCTTTCGTAGCGACTTTCATTCCTATAAAACCCGCCAAAGCAGAAAATATAGCTCCAATGATGAAAGCTACTACAATCAGTGGGTGGGAGTTCTCTCCTTTAACACCTAGATAGCCTAGAGAAATACAAGCGATTACTACAAAATAACTGAGTGTTTTGTATTCTCCTTTCAAAAAAGCCATAGCACCTTTAGCGATGTGACTGGCAATAGCACGCATTTTATCGTTGCCGCTGTCTTGTTTGGTAATCCAGGCTGATTGTAGTGCTGTGTAGACTAAGGCAATAAGGCCAAGAAGGGGGACGAAATAGGCTATGATGCTCATATTTGTTTATTTTTGATTGGGTTATTGATGCATTCCCTCAACTTGAAATTGATATTACCGCTAAAATTTAAAAAAACTGAAAAATATATTTCCCTGGTTGTATTGTTCAGAGCCCCCTGCCGGGATCGAACCAGCGACCTACTGATTACAAGTCAGTTGCTCTACCAGCTGAGCTAAGGAGGCTACTAACATAACGCAAAGGTAAAAGGCTATTTAATAATTACAAAATGAAGCAACAGCTATACTGAAACCCGGAACTCAGAACTCGTCGAGTAGACCAGGGGAATCGCACCCCTAGTCCCTCACAGACTTTCATGGATTTTCCAAACTTTTGAGTATATTTTTT
>JAKSDE010000502.1 GCA_022360235.1 Cytophagales bacterium | reverse complement strand
ATTTAAAGCTTATGCATAGAATGGATCAGTTACATTGGTCGGGTAGGTCGGGGCCTACGGAAGTCTCCCGTAGGAGGCTTCTTGCGGCCCTTTCGCCGAGTAGGCAAGAGGAGTTTCACCTCAAGCCTCTCACACAACCGGGCATGAAACTCTCGCTTCACACGGCTGTTATCATCTAATCAGAGGCACTGAAGACCTACCTGCCAGTGATAGAATAAATGGGGCTTCTCCCTCAGGACTTACGCAAAACCAGTCATAGGAATAGCCGGAGAGCATAATTGTTGGCGCATATAATTAGCTAAAAGTTTCCTCTTAATAGCATAAATCGTTGTTTTCATTTTGTAAGCCTGATTTTTCAAGCTCCTCCAAACTAAAAAAGCACAAGCGATGTGATTTCTTTGGATACGCTGCTTGCGACAATGGCAGCACTGCATGCCAGTGCTTTGCTTTAATTCTCTGTGTAACTCCTCGACTTTCCAACCAATAACGTACTCGTTTCGCACGGCATCCGATGAGTTTTGAGATAAATCGTTAGTCACGATAAAATCCGTTCTGTGGGTAGCAGGAAGGCGGAAAAGTTGAACACGAAAATCTTTATGCGTCTTCCACAAATGAACACGCTGGCCGCACTGCAAATCTTCTTGGCACCATGCTAAATCTTTGACCGGAATATGGTGGTAGTTAGCATCAATGTAACTAACCAACCTATTCGACTTGATGGGGCAGTAAAATATTTTTCCGTAAGCATGGATGGTATACATCACGTTCACAGTAGCATACCACGCCTCCATCAGGACGGTAGAAAAAGAGATTTTTTTGCTGAAAATAGCGCTCTTAAGCATATCTTTCAGGTGATCCAGTTTGCTTTTACCATCAGCATCCTTATCATAAATACGGTAATCAATTACCCAAAATTTATGACAGTCTGGATTGTAGTAAACACAAGTGACTATCCCAATACCCCTGATTACTCCCTTAGCATTACCGCTGTACTGGAACTTTGCTGTCTCAACCTTTTTTGAGTAGTTTTTATCTAAAACTGTATCATCAAATAGTAGATGCGCATTGGGGCTTTCTATGATTTCTTTTGCTGTGTGTTCCCATAACAAAGCAGGCGTAAGCTTCACGTTTTCCAGATACCGTTTGGCCTTATCATGGCTGATACCCTGTTTGTGCTCAGCAAAATAAGTTAGTGTGTAATTGGTCTGTGAACTAAGCAAAAATTCACTATAATCTAAGCGTGTTATCTTTTTTTTACTCATAAACTTTATTTTGAGTTTTAACTAAATTTAACGCAATTTACTCTTTTTGCGTAAGTCCTGAAATGACTAGCTTAGCTCACAAAAACTCATGTATAGCATAGCAATATTTGCAAGAAAAACCTTTATGGCACGACAAACCTTGCAAAAAATAGGGCCTCCGGCAGGGAAACAAACCGTCGTGGATAAACACGCTCAATGACGTACTTAGCCTGTTGCAAAACGCATCAAAAATAGAGTCATCGAGCGTTATTAAGGGGCGACTAAGTAAGGCTACTAATACCTAATAATGTTGATTTTGTATCAAGTAAACTATAAATTAATTACAAAATGAGCCAACTGTATCACTGCTACAAAATCACGATATCTTCTACTACATAATCTTTGTTTTCTTCTTTTAATAATTGAATAATTTTGTACTTACTTATTTGAAGTTCCTGTCTGAGAGGGGCTGAATCAAGCTTCATAAAGAGCTTGTTGTTCTTAACAAATATTTGACGGGTCCTTTTTAGGATGGAAGCAGGCATTATTTTTTTCCAAGCACAAATGATCGAGGCTTCTAAAAATTTGTGTCTATAAGGCGACTTTACTATCATTTGTTGAATCACATCGCGTATTGTAAGCGTTTCTGAATTAGGCATAGCAGTAGTTTAAGCAGTACTAAGATAGAAAAAATTTTTAGTTTTACTAAACTACATCAAGATCAATGTCCGTTGTTATTCATCCATTCGAAAGTTTTAAACTCAACAAACAACTTATCCAAGCTATCCAAGACTTGCATTACAGCACACCCACGCTTATCCAAAGAAAAGCGATTCCTTTGATCTTAGGGGGCCATGATGTGATAGGTATTGCGCAAACAGGTACAGGTAAAACAGCTGCTTATCTACTCCCATTACTTATGAAAATAAAGTATGCTTCAGGAGAACACCCTAGGGCTTTAATTCTAGTACCTAGTAAAGAATTAGTGCTACAAATAGCTCAGTGTATCGAAGTACTGGCAAAATATACAGATATACGTCATACTTGTATTTATGGAGGTGTAGGAGCTAAAAAACAAATAGAAGTAGTTCAGCAAGGAATCGATATTTTAGTGGCCACACCAGGGAGGTTTTTAGACTTATATAAGCGGGGAGTAGTATATGTGCGTGGTATTAAAAGTCTCGTACTCGATGAGGCTGATAAAATGCTCGACATGGGATTTTTACCACAAATCAGAAATATCCTAGAAGTTATTCCGACCAAAAGACAAAATCTTCTTTTTTCTGCGACAATGCCTGATAAAGTAGCACAACTCTCTGCAGAATTTTTAGAATTTCCTGAAAAAGTCATTATCACGCCCCAAGCAACACCCGTGAAGAGCGTTACCCAGCAGCTTTACTATGTCCCTAATTTAAAAACGAAAGCAACCCTTTTAGCACTACTTCTTGAAGATACTACTACCTTTCATAAGGTTATGGTTTTTACCAAAATGCGAAAAACTGCTGAAGATATTGCTAAGTTTTTGGAACGCAAAACTGAAGGTGGGGTACGTATCATCCACGCTAATAAAGGACAGAATACGAGAATCAATGCGCTTCATACTTTCAAAGAGGGAAAAGTAAGGATTTTAGTTGCTACAGACGTGGCTGCCAGAGGAATTGATATAAGTCAAGTAAGCCATGTTATCAACTTTGAAGTACCTATCATCTATGAAGAATATGTACATCGAATTGGTAGAACAGGGAGAGCACAATATACAGGAGAAGCGATTACATTCGCCAACGAAGCAGAAAAATATCATATCCATCAAATAGAAAGGCTGATTCGTCAAAAAATACCTGTTGTGCCCCTTCCCCCTACCCTACCCATAGCACCTACCAGTTTTGAAGAAAAACAAGCCATAGCGCGTGAGGTCGATTGGCAAAGACAGAAAGAAGTACCTGGCTACCAAGGTGCTTTTCATGAAAAAAAGACGAAGAAATCTTCGAAAAAAAACGCCAATTTTCAAAAACGAAAAAGAAGGTAACTTGTTGTTACTACGCCAAGCAAAACATTAAGAAGTAAAAAGTCGGCCCTTCATAACACTCGATGGTGCTATTTTTTTAGTTCTTTAGTTGGGAACGTCATAATAATTGTGTATTTCTTGGCCAGTATTGAAAGGCATTCACGGCATATTTCTGCCAATTACTCTCTTCAAAGTCTTTGATTATCATATAGACTAAATCTAACAAATTCTCTACTTTATCAAAACTAACTTTACTTTTGGTCACTCGCCTTATGTAGGAGTTTAAACTTTTCACACCTGGTTCTAGGAATAGCAATGTGCAAGGAGTTAGCTCTGAGAGAGGAAAAATTACGCAGATAGGTTCCATTACCCGAGTCGTGCTCTCCTTGTTTTGCCTTGAGGTACTCTTCTCGCTCAAGGAGCATGAGCCCTTCTAAAGTAGCCAAGGCAAATTGATCTAAAGAGAGATTGTCTTGGGTGGCGAAAAATATTAACCAGGCTGTGCTGAATCATATTCTCAACCTGAGCTTGTCTCGTTTGCTTTTTGATAGTAGTAAGTCACTTAATTGGTAAAATTTAAATATATATATATTTTACACAGTTATTATGACGTACTCAGAAGTTTCTGGATCAGGGAGATGAAATGATAGGGATAAAAACACCTAAAAATCGTTCTAAATGGCTCAAAGAGAACAAACGTGCTCATCGTTTCTTACTGCGACGCGTACAATGCCCAAGCCCTGATGGTAGAGCCTATGTGCTTGAAAGCTCCCTGTTAGATAAAACAATAGACAAGCATGCAATCCAGGAGTTGTACCAGACTCGTTGGGATATAGAGATTAGCATTGGCGAGATCAAAATCAT
>JAKSDE010000083.1 GCA_022360235.1 Cytophagales bacterium | reverse complement strand
CTACGACCTCATACTTCGCCTCACCCTAAAGATGAGTTTGTCGGTAGGCTTCAACCTCTTGATTTCTGGCCATGCTGCTACCCAAGCTACAGGTTTTGGACTTTTAACCTGGCAGGTCTATCTCCTGCTGAAAATACCAGCCTTTGCTGGACACACAACCAAGAACTAAGAAAGACCTTTTGATACAGCTCCTCCTACGCCAAAAAGTAGAACAAAGATTAAGGTGGCTAATACTATCTGTTTAAGATGAGGATTTAGTTGGGAAGGATTAAGTTTTGTAACTGCCAAACCATTTTTAATTAACATAGGCACAACTACTAAGAATAGGAGTTGGAAGGGAGTATGGTAATGAAGTATCATAAAGGTAAGTGCTGTGGTGATTCCTACGATGAGTAAAAACCAATGGTAAAGGATAGCGCTCTTTCTACCGATTCGTACAGGGATTGACTTCTTCCCTGCTTTTAAGTCAGTCTCCCTATCTCGAATATTGTTAACGTTCAATACAGCGGTAGAAAAACAGCCGCAACTAAACGCCGGCAATAAGTAGCTCCAAACAAATTGCTTCGTGTGTAGATAAAAGGTACCTAAAACACCTACTAAACCAAAGAAAATAAATACAGACACATCACCCAAGCCCATATAACCATAAGGCTTACTTCCAGCCGTGTAGGTAATCGCTGCTCCTATAGCTGTAAGCCCTAGCAAAAGGAAAAAAACAAAACACTTTGCTTCCCACCCCAAAGCCCTGTGAAGTAGTAATAGACCGCTTAATAAAGAGAGGATAGCAAAGAATGTGATGGCATTTTTTATATGTTTAAGCGTTAAAGCGCCTGATTGTATAACACTTGCAGGCGCAACGCGTCCTCGCGTGTCAGCACCATGAATAGTGTCACCGTAATCATTAGCAAGGTTAGATACAATTTGAAGGAGTGAGGCTGTTAAAGCTGTTAGTACAAAAATTAGCCCGTCAAACTCACCATAAATGGCTGCCAAAAAACTACCCATCCCAGTACTTGATAATGCAAGTGGCAAAGACCATAAGCGTAATGCTTTGGTCCATGCTTTTAGCTTACTTCTCATTGTATGTTATTTTACACGATTAGAAAGCAATTTATTACTCGCGCGCTTATCTCTAAATTTCTACATAATTCTGTTGAAAGCCTGAAGTAGGATAAACTCTATGCTTATGCATAAAGAGAAAGTACGACTATCTATGTTTTTCTCTATCTATAGTTAAGAGCTAGCAACAGAAAAGTAATGATCATAATAACTAGATACTTGCAAGGATACTACTGTTATTCTTGATAGTAAGCTGTTCAAAGAAAAAACTGGAGCTTAGAGAAACTGTAAATTATAGGAAAATATAATAATAAAATTCACCTATATTAGAGGTCGCCACGCTGTTCATAGACGCAAAGGCTGATGTGTATTAGGGTAGACATGGATCTCATCTCTTGCTATGCTTTAGGATCTTCCCGCGCCTTTTGTGCTTCTTTTGCTTCTAGATGGGCTTTCCAAGCTTTTTTTCTTAGTGCTATGTCTTCAGCAGTCATTTGAGAAAAAGAAATTGTATGCTGGGAAAAGTCAAATACACTAAAGTCATACTCAGATGTCATAGTAAGGCATTCTGTAGGGCAAACGGTCGTGCATAGGCCGCAAAAACAGCATTTGGCCATATCGATGTCAAATCTAGCAGGGTAAATTCGTTTAGGTGTACCGTCAGTGGTCTTCCCAATGAGCGTAGGCGATCGAATGGATTCAATCTCAATACAATTTACAGGACATATTTTGGCACACTTGTCGCATACAATACAATCTTCAATTTCATTATGAAGTTTATAACGGCCATGCTCAGGTACAGGAATACGTTCATGAGGATACTGAAGAGTTACTGTTCCTTCTTGTTGTTTAAAGTAGGTGTTACTTTCTACCCCTACCGGAGTTCTTCGCTTTCTGGCGGCTAACAGATGCTTCCACGAGCACTGAAGACTTTTTACCAAAGAATGAAGACCTGTACATAGTTGCTTCCAATACATATTACTTTTTTGTGCCATAGAGGTTAAAGGATTACTTCGTTATTTTTTCTTAAGATAGGAAAAATTTCCATAAGGTTGTCAATAATAGTAGCACGAGGGCAGCTGGTGTAAGGCACTTCCAACTTAAATTCATGAGTTGGTCTACTCTTAGTCGTGGATAAGTCCACCGAATCCATATTTGTAAAAACAGGATGAGTAGTGTTTTGGAAAATAGCCAGCAACCAGCCCAAAGATTTCCGCATAAAGTACCTGGTTGCCCGCTCGTCCACGTCGCTAATTTTAAGCTACCTATATTGGGCAACGGTGTATTCCAACTCCCCCAAAATAAAATCACTCCTAAGATACTTACTAACAGCATCATACCATATTCTGCGAGCATCATCAATGCCCATCGGAATCCTGTATACTCTGTATGGTAACCTCCAATAATTTCTGACTCCGCTTCAGGGAGATCAAACGGTGCTCTGTTACATTCTGCTAAGGAAGCAATAAAGAAAATTATATAGACAAAAAGAAAAAAGGGCACTTGAAAAATATTCCAAGTAAATATACCTCCCCACTGGGTTACTTCTATATCGAAGGTTTTTAGCCCAAACAAATAAATACTTCGCTCATGAGCGTCGGGATAACTGTTTATCCAGATACCTTGTTGAAAGGAAATAGCCTGTAGATCTAAAGTTTGTGTAATGATCACGACACAGAGTACACTCAACCCTAAAGGTATTTCATAGGAAATGATTTGTGCAATAGCACGCATGGCACCGAAAAGTGCATATTTATTATTAGAAGCCCATCCTGCTAGCAACACACCTATGACTTCAAGCGAAACGACAGCTAACAGATATAATAAGCCGGTAGCAGCCTGCGCGCCTGACCAAGCACTAGTGACGGGAAGGACAGCAAAGCCTGCAAATACAGCTGTAAAAATTAAAATCGGTGCCAGGACAAATAAGCTTCGATCTGCTGCTTGAGGTATAATAGCTTCTTTTTGTAAGAGTTTGAGTAAGTCAGCTGTTGTTTGTGCCAAACCTTTATAACCTGTTTCCATAGGTCCTAGGCGATCTTGGATGAAGGCTGAAAGTTTCCTTTCTGCATAAACAGCAAAGAGGACGAAGAGTAAAAGAAAAGGGAGATAGAAAAAGAAGGTCGACATAGTGGGTAAGTCTTTTAGTTCTTAGTTCCTAGTTCTTAGTTCTTGGTTTCGATATAGTCGGGTAGGTCGGAGCCTGTGGGTGTCTCCTGCAGGAGTCAATTGGGTTTGAGACTTGGTCATACTATAAGCCTCAACCACCTTATGTGTTTTGAAAGCAACATCAGAACTCGAAACTAAGAACTCGGATTAGTTTTGTCATACGGAATATAGGTTTTAGCGTCAACACTTACAAATTTATCGTTAGCGAACTAGAATTCAAAGTGTCTGGGAAAAGAAACTAATCCCAGGATGGTAATTGTGTTAGGCGTACCTTTTTATTAAAGAATAGGCGCGTAGCTTGCTCAAAGTCCGTAGTGTAGTCAGAAACAATAAAATGGTCTTCAGCATGTTCACTTGGATTGACTAATTGCTTATCGATAAGAAAAGCTTTTAGCGATGCTGCTGTAAGCTTGGCACCATCAATTACTTCGATCTTGGGTTGGTAAAAACTTTCAATTTGTTTTTTAATGACCGGATAATGGGTACAACCTAAAATTAAAGCATGAATATGTCCTAGTTGAGGCTTTTTCAGATAATCATAGACGATTTCTTGGCTAATCTCTTCCTTGACAAACCTTTCTTCTATGAGGGGTACCAAAAGAGGAGTAGCTAAAGATTTTAGTTGTATCCCTAATTGAAGTGCTTTTATTTTTCTTGCGTAAACACCCGACTGTATTGTTCGTTTGGTAGCAATTAAGCCAATGGACTGGCGGGCAAAACGCTCCCGAATATAGCCGATAACAGGATCGATCACATTAAAAACTTTTGCCCTTCTACCCACATATTCTTTAAGTAAGTCGCAGGCTACGGCAGAAGCAGCGTTACAAGCAATGAGAATTACTTTACAGTTCTTCTGCAAAAGAATATTGCCTATTTTAATAGAGTAGGCCTGAATAGCAGCCGCCGATTTGTCACCATAGGGAAGATGAGCCGTATCGCCAAAGTAAATCATTGATTCGTTGGGGAGCATATTTTTTAGCGCACGAGCAACGGTCAACCCGCCAATACCACTGTCAAATATACCGATAGGTTGCGAAGCATGGATAAGCATACAAAATAGTTTAAAGAGAAAGTGTACTACCCGACCGTGTCTAAATTTTTGGTAAATAGTAAAGGCACCTGTACTAGCGCCAACATCTGCGCTCAAAGATAGTCATAAATTGATTTACTATAGGCTGTACTACCCACATCATTTGTCTATAGAGAGACTGTTCAACCTTGCAATAGAGCATGTGGGGCTCAGTGATGAGCAAATGAAGGGTTATGTAAACAGTGACTTATCGCCTGCTGGCTGAGGGGCTCCTATCGTTTATAGAGGAGTATCCCGCTATAGCATGGATTGCCCACGTGCCGGTGAACCTGCAGATAAAGTTCTTAAAACTCAACCTGCACCAGGTATCTTCCTTTGTAGTAGCCAAGGGATTTGATACAGTTCAATATCACTGTACTTTAGACCGTCAAACCGGAGAAAATGACTTGGATAAAATCTTCTTTACTTT
>JAKSDE010000440.1 GCA_022360235.1 Cytophagales bacterium | reverse complement strand
TATCTTGTTTGGTAGCTATAGTACAGGAAAATGGGTAGAAGACCTTTACGTAGAAGAAGGAACTACCTACGAGTATACGAGTGACGTTGACATTCTTGTGGTGACCCGAAAAGAAAGGAGTGCGCGAAACGAGTGGAGATGGTGTAGCATAGAAGATAAAATTCGTGCCCGTAAATGGCTGACAGATACGCACATCATTGCCCATGGCATCGGCCTTTTCAATGAGAAGATCAAAGATAATTACTACTTCTTCGTGGACATTCTCAAAGAAGGAATCATGCTCTACGATAGTGGCAATTACCAGCTCGCTACCCCCCAACCCCTAAGCCTCAAAAAACGCAAGAAAAAAGCACAAGACTACTTTGAATATTGGTTTGAAAGTGCTAATGAATTTTATGATCACTATCTATTTGACATAGAAAAAGGTAGATATAGCCTTGCAGCCTTTGATCTCCACCAAGCCACTGAGCGATACTACGTGACCTTCCTGTTAGTATTTACTGACTACAGGCCTAAGACACATGATATTGAAAAACTAGGCAATTTAGCTACCAAAATAAAGGCTGAGCTGGCTACTGCATTCCCTTGCTCCACGGAAGAAGAGAAGCGTCTCCCCGTCAAAAAGTTGCTCGATAGACCTCTTTAAGCAACGTATTTGAATATAAGCGGATAAACAGCAACCATCGCCCAAGGACCATTGCCACTCCCAGAACTGTACTCAAGTTGTAAGTGTGGTTCAAAGCCTTTACAAGGGGGAGACAGCATGGGCACTGATAACCCTCCGTACCACTGAAAACATTCGCCTGAAACGTCTCCCCGATCCCGCGTATGGCTCCGCCACCTTGGGTAGGGGTAGTTTACTGACGTGTATCTGAGGCTTACTTGGCACACGAAAAAGTGTATTAAGAGAATCTCTAAGCTTTCTTCTAGGAAGAGTTGAGTCTAGTTTTTATCGAAATCGCGTTAATCTAGTTCCTCCCAGGTCGCTTTTATGAATTGCATTAACTCTTTTACATAAGGCCTGCTAAAATTAAAGACGATGCCTGCTGCTTCATAAATTTGAGGTACTGATTTTGTGTAGCCTAGCTTTAAGGCATCTAAGTAAGCTTGTAAGCCTTTACGAGGATTTTCCTTATAATTTTTCCAAATAGCAATAGCTCCTAACTGAGCTATCCCATATTCGATATAATAAAAGGGAACTTCGAAGAGATGAAGTTGCTTCTGCCACAGAAAGTCTTTAAAAGCTTCTTGGCCTGACCAGTCGGTGCTAGTATCAGAAAAGCTATCAAAAATTTCATTCCATGTTGTTTTTCGTTGTTCGAGTGTATGATGAGGATTTTCATACACCCAATGCTGAAACTTATCGATGGTGGCTATCCACGGTAGTATGGTTATAATTTGCGTTAAGTGTTTCTTTTTAGCTCTTTTGAGTTCATCTTCATTGTCAAAAAATACATCCCAATGATCTATGCTAATTGACTCCATCGACATAGAGGCTATTTCAGCTATTTCAGAGGTGGGGTGCTTAAAGTTATTGTTAGGTAGATCTCGCATTAAGAAAGAGTGTATAGCATGCCCTCCCTCGTGTAGCAGTGTTTCCATGTCTCTTTGCGTGGAGGTAGCATTCATGAATATAAAGGGTACTCCTGTTTCATCTAGGGTATGGTTATAGCCCCCTGGTGCTTTTCCTTTTCTAGATGTTAAATCTAAATGACCCATCTTTTTCATAATACGTAGGCAATTGCCTAGAAAAGGATCTAGTCGATCAAAGACAATGATCGTCTTTTCCAGCAATTCTTCTCCATTACGGAAGGGACGTAGAGGTGGTTTACCCAAAGGATCTACTTGATTGTCCCACGGCTTAAGTGTGTCTATGTTCAGTTGCTTTTTTCTATCTTTAGCCAAGTCATTGAGCAAGGGTACTACTTCTTCAGCAATGGACTGATGAAATTCAAAACAATCTTTAGGAGTATACTCAAAGCGTTTTAGTTCTACGAACATGTAATCTCTGAAATTAGCGAAGTCAGCATTAACAGCTATCTGATGTCTATGCTTCACCATCGAAGTATACAAATCGTTGAGTTTATCTTTGTCTTTTAATCGCCGTTCACCGATCTTCAGATACACTTTTTCTCGCAGACTCCTATCCTCTGACTCGAGGTGCGCAGCCGCTTGTTGTAAAGTAAGTTCCTTGCCCTCTACGTCTACCGTCATAGCTCCCATAATTGTACTATACTCCTGTGCTTCTAGCCGCGTTTGTGTAAAGATAGCTACATTCTCTGGCCGGTAAATGGTAATATTGCTTTTAATATTTCTTATCAAGATGTCATAGCCTACCTCCTTCCGCAGTTCCTGAATAAAGGGGCATTGCATAGCCTTCTTATGGAGTTGATGGGTTACAGGTATCAACTGTGGTAAAATTTCTTTGACGTACTCCTGATAACTTTTTCGGTAGCTTTCATTGGCTGTATCACACGTCATGTGTATATATCGCCAACCTGCATCTTCGGAAACAACGGACGCTAGTTCACTAACATCTTCAAACCATTTTTTGAGTGTCTCTACGGAAGTAAGTTCTCTCTCGAGCAACTGCTTATAAAAAGGTTGAATAGGTTCCCACTTTGTTACTTGAAAATCTTCAGGCAAGAAAATGCGTTTTTTTCGTTGTGGTATAATTATTTGCTCTTGGGGTGTATGCATAACGTTTTTAATTAAGTTTCAAATTTGACATTCCTCCCGCTAAAGCAAGAGGTTTCTCGGGCTTAATAGCCCTACAAGCTGACCTCTCTCAAAATTCTTGAGTGGATCTAGTACAAATATACCTATAAATAATAAAACATCTAGCCTCGCCTTCGCTCCCTCGCTGAGCCAAGGCGCTTTCGCCCTCCTACTGGTAAAAAACGTACGTAATTTAATCCCCTAAATAGTCAAATAAACCAATAGGCGGTTCCATAAAGTGGCATTACCTACTCAGTACCTCGTCGTTAGCACAATTCTTCCATATTTTTTCAATGCGCCATCTTCTAAAATATTTACGCTACCATGACCACTTAAAACTTTTTCTATCATGTGCTCTACAACATGGTCTACTTTTTTAAAATCATTGGGCTGATCAGGATTAAAAACTAGTTGATTATATGCTTCATTAATATAGCCTTCGCTTTCAAAGTTACTTTCCACAATAAGTTGGTGGCCCCTTCCTTCATTGGCTACTGTCCACACCTCCTGAATACCAGAGACAGCTTTCTTATTTTGTATTTTATCCTCTATCGCGTGTAGTAGTTCTTTTTCTTTTTCTGTTTGGTACTTTTCAATGACTGTCCACACCAAGCTGCTTATTTCATGTGCAGACTCCTTATCATGATTTCCAGGTATAACATCTAAAATCAACCGGATATGCTTGCCCACCTCTTTATAGCTACTAAGATATTTATCTATACCGATTAAGATAAGTGGTAATTGGTCTAAGTAGCTCTCTAATAAATGATCTACTTTTCTAAAAAAAGCGGCTAGCCGCGACTGGTTTGTTTTAGACGCTTCATTGTTATGCATAGAATGGAGGGCGGCTCTATTCACTTCATATTCATTTTCGAATACTTGTGGAAAGTCATTATTTTCTATTTCTGTTAAATTTCTACCTACTCCTTTAAAAAGTCTTGTATGGTTTTTACTCAACAAAAGTACGTTGTACTCTGTTAGCTTATCGAGATTATAGAGGATGTCTTTGATTTCAAAGGAGTCGCTTATAATAACTTTATAGGGTACCCTAAAAGAAAAGTAAATAAGCTTTGAAAAATTGTCAGTGATAAACAAGCCCACTCCTTTTTGAGGATGTTTGAGATCAATTTGTTTTACTAAAGTATTGAGGGAACAGCGTAAATGTTTGGCTGTCTTTTCGCTGCAGTCTTTTTTTAGTGCTTCTTGTACTTCATTAACAGCTTTTTTTAAAGTGAGATTAACTTTTTCCTTATCATCAAAAGATTTTAGCTCAGTGGGTATGATTACCGATATACATCGTCCTCTTTTATTTTTTAGTAGTTCTTTTAATATCGCTCTCATGGCTAACTATTTTTATTTACTTATTTCCTACTATAAAAATAAGCAAAACCTATCTATAACCACAAACAGATCCTATCCAAAAACTGGATTGACCCTTGCTAGCTGTTTTGACTTAAACAAATTATCCTAGCCCTACAATTCATTGTTGTATCGTAATGCTTCCTTTTACTCCTATTAGAGCCGTCTGGCTTGAATAAAAGGAAGCTCTCCCTTTTCGGTTTGTTGTAACTTTTTGTTTAAAGGTAAGGCTATAACGCCTTACGATCTTTTAAAGAAAGCTATACGCTAGAAAGCAAACAAGGCGGTAGCTTGAACGCGGTGAGCCTCGCCACTCCTGTCATTAACATTAATTCGCTTACCCCACAAATACTCACCCCCAAAGCTTATTTGCTTAGTGAGTTCCCAGACAACGTTAGCAGAGACGTAATGGCTGGTTTTAAACTCATCAGGTTCCCGATCCATTTTTTCTGCTTGAATCATGCTATAAGAGAAGGTTGACCGAAGTTTCTCTGGCATCCAGTAGTGGTCAATCCCTACTGTGCCTCCCCCCGCATTGATGGCCGTTATGTCTGCTTTATCTAGTTCTGGTCTTTGGATAGTCGTAGTAATAGCTCTCGAAGTTTCCCCATCCATATCATATAATCCCCCTATATAACTACCTATGCCGGTACCATAAACCGCTTGTAGCTTAAGCGCTGTCCTTTTAGGAGCGATGTTAATCGCACTACTCAACAAGCCCCCGCCCCCTGTCACATTGAAGTTTCTTTTTTCCTCTCTATTATGATATTCTATGGTTCTCAGTAAGCCTGCTAATTGTATGTGACCAAATTCGCCTTTCCATTTTATATTGGCAGCGAAAGCAGGAATAGACTTTCTTTGCACTAAATTATTAGCCTCATACGCTTCTGCCAAGGGGGCATCTTCTATAGAGATCGTGTAGTTGAATTTATCATTGACATCATCAGTCCATGCTACTTGCGTCCTATAACTCCCTACAAAACCACTAGGACCCGCCAGATCAAGTGTTTTAGGAGATACGTCAAAATCAGAAAAGCTGGATGGATGTAAACCGATGATAAATTTCCTAAAATTTGTATAGGCTTTTCTTAATCTAAACAGTGGAGCAGAGGCATTCGCTGCCCTACCGCTAAAGTCACCTTCCACCTTAATGTTGATAGGTTCTTCTTGAAACTTAAGCGGAATGCCTGCATCTACTCCTATTCTTGCGGTAACTGCATTAAAAGTGGTTCTTTGCCCTTGGTTTTTAGTTATGCCATCGGTCGTTACAGGAATTTTATAGGGAACAAAGTCAATAGTAGCATCTGTTCGGTTCAGGTCACCGATCGCATCTAATCTACCTTGGCCATACCACTTAATAGAAAGGGTTGAATCTCCTGCAGTTACCTTGAGGCCCGTGGTGGAAGCCTGTGCCTGCATTTTTAACACAGGAAGGCAGATTAATAAAGTAAGTACCCTTAATGAGGGAAAAAGTTTTTGTAAGTAGTTTTTAATTGTTTTATTCATCATAGCAAAAAATATTAGGTTTAGACATTAGAACAAAGTTAATTTAGAATAAAATTAACAACAATACAATTATACACTTTTTTTTATTAAAAAAGTAATCTAAAGTACGATACTTCTTGGAGAGAAAAAAATTTAAGCATGATAAAGCAAAAACTATTAACGCGATCAAGTAAATGCGTCGTGCCCGTATGCTTCAAAAGTAATGAATAGGGCTGGGGTAAGGTTGTTAAGCTAAGGATAGATGACTACAAATGGATTACTTCATCATAGGCATCGGCTGTTGCTTCCATGATAGCTTCAGACATAGTAGGATGTGGGTGAACGGATTTGATGATCTCGCGACCGGTAGTCTCTAGCTTTCTAGCAGCGACCGCTTCTGCAATCAACTCTGTAACATGGGCGCCAATCATATGAGCTCCTAGCCATTCGCCATATTGGGCGTCAAAGATAACTTTCACAAAGCCTTCTTTCGTACCAGCGGCATTGGCTTTGCCCGAGGCTGTAAAAGGGAATTTCCCCACCTTTATATCGTATCCTGCTTCTTGGGCAGCTTTCTCGGTATAGCCTACAGAGGCAATCTCAGGCTGACAGTAAGTACAAGCAGGAAGGTTGTTGTAGGGTAGGGGTTCTGGATTCAGGCCAGCCATTTTTTCTACGCATACAATGCCTTCTGCCGAAGCTACATGGGCTAAGGTGGGGCCTTTTACCACATCTCCAATAGCATAAATACCAGAGATGTTAGTATGGTAGAAATCATCTACAATAATTTTGTCTTTCTCTGTAGCTACGCCTACTTCTTCCAGACCGATGCCTGTTAAGTTGGTGTCTATACCCACTGCAGAAAGAACGACATCGCAGGCTATTTGCTCCTCTCCTTTGTCTGTTTTAACAGTTACTTTACATTTTCCTCCTTTTGTATCTACTTGGGTAGCTTCTGACTTTGTGTAGGCTTTAATACCTGCTTTTTTAAACGATTTTTCTAATTGTCTGGATATATCTTCATCTTCTAAAGGCACAAGACGGGGCATATACTCTACAATAGTTACTTCGGTGCCAATGGTATTATAGAAGTAAGCAAATTCAACCCCAATAGCACCAGCGCCAAGGACTACCATCGTAGTAGGCTTTTTGTCTAATACCATCGCTTTTCTATAGCCCACCACCTTTTTGTTATCAATGGGTATATGAGGCAATGCTTTACTTCTTCCTCCTGTGGCAATAATGATATGTTCTGCTTGGTAATCGGTAAGCTTACCTTGTTTATCTTTGACTTCTACTGTTTTATTCGTCTTAAGTTTCCCCACGCCGTAAATGGCATCAATCTTATTTTTCTTAAAGAGAAATTGGATACCTTTACTCATGCCATCTGCTATATTCCGACTTCTCTTGATCATACCTTCGAAGTCTACAGCACTATTTTTTACTTTGATGCCGTAATCGGCAGCGTGCTTGACATAGTCAAAAACTTGGGCGCTTTTCAATAGTGCTTTGGTAGGTATACACCCCCAGTTTAAGCAAACACCCCCTAACGATTCTTTTTCTACTACACCGACTTTCATACCTAGTTGTGCAGCTCTAATGGCTGCTACATAACCACCAGGACCGCTACCAATTACAATAAGATTATACTTTGCTGCCATAGACGAAGATGATGTATAAAGCTTTTTATTAACGTCACTATATTAGGAGACAAAATTAGTTTTTAATGGGTAGAAAAAAAATAATAGCACAAGTTGAGCAGTGAGTAACCTCCTCTTTCAGGCAATGAACTAGCTCGAAAAAGTATAAGGGATTTCCACAAAAAGCTTTACCTTTGCCTGAAGAGTTTAACAAAAATTAGGCAAAATTTTTTATCCATAGCCCATGAGGGTTTGGGGGCGATGGGGAGCGTACCAAAGGCTGGTGCGATTTAGACAAAACGTTATTTCCGCTACCGTGATACCTATCAGTGTAGGTGTAGTAGCGTGTCGGTAAGTTTATAACTTACTAGGTTCAAGAAGCCACTCCTATCGTTGCATAGCCATTGAATTAGGGACGTATAGCACAAATCACATAAGAGCATGATGAAACAACTTAAAGGTAAGACAGCCCTCATTACAGGAGCCGCTAGGGGTATTGGCGGGGCTATTGCAGAGAAATTTGCAGAAGAAGGTGCCAATGTAGCTTTTACCTATTTATCTAGTGTAGAGAAAGCACAAGCCTTAGAAAAAGAATTACAAGGTAGGGGCGTTAAAGCAAAGGGCTATCGTTCTGATGCCTCAGATTACAAAGCAGCAGCAGCCCTTATTCAAACTATTGTGCATACATTTGGCTGTTTAGATATCTTGGTGAATAATGCTGGTATTGCAAGGGATAATCTGTTACTACGTATGGATGAAAAGTCATGGGACGAGGTGATGAACGCTAACCTGAAATCTGTCTTTAACACAACAAAGGCTGCCATAAGCACCTTTATGAAGCAACGAAGCGGCGCTATTATTAATATGAGTTCTATTATTGGCCTAAAAGGCAATGCTGGCCAAACGAATTATGCTGCTTCCAAAGCGGGGATCATTGGCTTTACAAAGTCCCTTGCTTTAGAACTGGGAGCAAGAAATGTGCGTGTTAATGCCATTGCACCCGGCTTTATTGACACAAACATGACAAAAGGATTAGGCGAGAAAGTAGAACAACGTTTAAAAAAAGCTATCCCCTTACAACGAACAGGAAAGCCAGAAGAGGTAGCCAACTGTGCTGTATTCCTTGCCTCAGAGGCTGCAAGCTACATTACTGGTCAAGTGATTCAAGTCGATGGGGGCATGGTGACATGAGCCTAGGTATACTACACAGCAGTAATATGAGCCGCTGTATCAATCTTTTTGACAAGTCCCTGCAACACCTTACCAGGACCACACGCGATGAAATGCGTCGTTCCATCCTGCATCATATTCAAGATCGTTGGGGTCCATCGTACCGGAGAAGTTAACTGCATCATAAGGTTATCTTTGATAACCTCTAGATCTGTCGAAGGCAAAGCATCCACATTCTGATAAATAGGACATATGCCTTGATAGAATTTCGTATGAGTGATGGCTTTCGCTAGCCTGTATCTAGCAGGCTCCATCAAGGGTGAATGAAAAGCACCCCCTACTTGAAGGGGTATAACTCGCTTGGCACCTGCTTTTTTCATGGCTTCACAAGCAAGTTCGACTCCCTTCATACTACCCGATATCACTAATTGGCCGGGGCAGTTGTAGTTGGCAGGTACCACTACTTCATCTATCGAATCGCATAGTTGTTCTACTGTTTTGTCTTCAAGGCCTACTACAGCTGCCATGGTACCGGGTACACGTTCACAAGCTTCTTGCATTGCCCATGCCCTTTCAGTAACTAGCTTGAGCCCGTCTTCAAAAGAGAGTACTTTATTCGCTACGAGGGCTGAAAACTCTCCTAAGGAATGTCCCGCCACCCTATCAGGTTTGAAGTTGGGCGTAGTTTCAGCAAGAATAACAGCATAAAGAAAAATTGCCGGTTGAGTGATCTTCGTTTGCTGAAGTGCTTCTTGGCTACCTTCGAACATAATATCTGTGATACGAAAGCCAAGAAGTTTATTCGCTGCTTCAAATAAGATTTTTGCTTTTGTAGATCGGTCATACAGTTCTTTGCCCATCCCTGGAAACTGAGCACCTTGTCCTGGAAATAAATAAGCACGCATTCCATTTACTGATTTGAGAGGGCAAAGTTAGCAATTTATACGCATTCCATTGATTGATTTGAAGCGATTTACCCTTGTTTAGGAAATAAATCGTGCTTTAATGGCTTTTGAGGGAATCATGCACTGATTGCTCCTACCAAAAAATCTATATCGATTAGCAGCGATAAAGTCATAAACTATGTCTCGGAGGGATCTAGGAACTATGATGAAAACATACAAAAGACGCCAAATGCCTATTAGCTGTTGAGCAATTTTTAAAGCAGCCGTACTCTTTGTATACACCTTGTCATCTTGAATGAGCAGCATAGAGTCATATTTTGAGGGGGTAGTATTGCGTTGTCGTAGCATTTTTTGTGCTATCTCAGCCTGCAACGGCGCAAACTGAAAAATTCCTTTGGGATCTCGTTTGATAATGAATTGGACAGCCCCATTGCATAAATTACACACCCCGTCAAATAAGATAATATTTTTGTTCATATTTCGAGTTCCGAGTTCTGAGTTCCGAGTTCTGAGTTCCGAGTTCTGAGTTCCGAGTTCTGAGTTCCGAGTTCTGAGTTCCGAGTTCTGAGTTCCGAGTTC
>JAKSDE010000404.1 GCA_022360235.1 Cytophagales bacterium | reverse complement strand
GTCTTGTCTCAGTATCTTCTTGTTTGAAAGCTTTGGTAGAAACTACTTTTTTAATCTCTTTTTCTGCAACTACTTTTTTAGACGCTGCTTGTTGAGTTGGCATGCTTACTTTATGCTGTCTTGTCTCAGTATCTTCTTGTTTGAAAGCTTTGGTAGAAACTACTTTTTCAATCTCTTTTTCTGCCACTACTTTTTTAGCCGCTGGTCCCTGAGTTGGTGGGCTTATCTTATGCTGTCTTGTCTTAATATCTTCTTGTTTGAAAGCTTTGGTAGGAGCTACTTTTTCAATCTCTTTTTCTACAACTACTTTTTTAGCCGCTGGTCCCTGAGTTGGTGGGCTTACCTTACGCCTTCTTTTCTTAGTATCTTCTTGTTTTAAAGCTTTTGTAGGGGCTACTTTTTCAATCTCTTTTTCTACAACTACTTTTCTAGCTTTTGGTTCTTTAGTTGATGTATTCCGTTTTTCTTCTTCCCTTTCTTTTTCACGCTCTTTCAGGCCTTCTTCAATGATACTTCCTATAGCCTTGGTAACCAACGAAATAGACTTCACAGAATCGTCATTGCTAGGGATAGGATAGTTAACAGATTCAGGATTAGAATTGGTATCAACAAGGGCAAATATAGGAATATTCAGTTTTTGTGCCTCTTTTATAGCAATGTGTTCTTTTTTAATATCTACTACAAAAAGGGCAGCAGGCAACCTGGTTAAACTAGAAATACCCTTTAAGACTTTATCTAGCTTTGCTTTTTCTCTTGCAACCGTCAACTGCTCCCTTTTAGCAAGATTTTGGTAAGCCGTCTCTCGCATCATTTTGTCAATGGATGACATTTTCTTTAGAGATTTCCGGATAGTCACAAAGTTAGTGAGCATGCCTCCTAGCCACCTTTCAGTTACATAGGGCATGTCTAGCCGTTTAGCTTCTTGTGCTACAATTTCTTTAGCTTGCTTTTTGGTAGCTACAAACATGACCTTTCTCCCAGACTGTACAATAAACTTGAGGGCATTCGCTGCTTCCTGAAGGCATGCCAGTGTTTTGTTGAGGTCAATAATGTGTATACCCTTTCGCTCCATAAATATGAAAGGAGCCATTTGGGGATTCCATCTCCTTGCTAAATGCCCAAGATGTACACCAGCGTCGAGCAGATCTTTATGTTTTAAATTAACCATTCAAATGATAACTGAAAATTAACGTTTACTGAACTGGAAACTTCTTCTCGCTTTTTTATGTCCGTATTTTTTACGTTCAGTCTTTCTTGGATCTCGGGTAAGTAGGCGCATCCCTTCTTTCTTTAATTGGGGACGATATTTAGGGTTTACTTCACATAGCGCACGCGCGATAGCAAGCTGTATAGCTTCTGCTTGGCCTTTTAAACCCCCTCCTTTCACATTCACCCAGATATCATACTTATCTTCTCCATCAACTTGGTGGAGGGGCTCTTTAACAGCTACTCTTAAGATTTCAGTTGAGAAATATTCTTCTAATAATCTTTTGTTGACTTTTATTTCGCCTTTTCCTGTGGCTAAGCCAATCCTTGCTACAGATGTCTTTCTTCTTCCAGTTGTCCTAATTACCTCCATAAATTACTTTTCTAACTTTATTTCTTTAGGCTGCTGTGCTGCATGGGGATGCGTTTTACCTGCATAAACAAATAAGTTGTTAAATAGCTTACGCCCCAGTCGATTTTTAGGTAACATGCCTTTTACAGCATGCTCTATGATGCGTGTTGAAGATTTCGCTTTGAGTTGTCTTGGTGTAATAAACTTTTGCCCTCCTGGATAGCCTGTATGAGAAACGTAGCGTTTTTTATCCCACTTCTTCCCCGTTAAGCGAATTTTGTCAGCATTAATAATAATAACATTATCTCCACAATCTACATGAGGCGTAAAATTTGGCTTGTGCTTACCTCTGATTATACGAGCAGCATTACTTACCAATCGCCCTAAAACTTGTGCGTCAGCATCAATAAATACCCATGCTTTGTTGACAGTATTTTTATTGGCTGATAAAGTCTTGTAGCTTATTGAATCCACTTTTCTTAAAAAATTTCTAATGATGTATAAAAAATCACCTCTCTAAAAAATCAAGACACAAATATATCATTTAATTAATTTAAAAGCAATAACATACTTACATAGATATTGAATCTTCTTTTCAGGAACGGATGTTCATAGCTAATCGAGGGTATTATTTTTACAGTGCTTTACTAAATTTACTATTATCAGGACTTACGCAAGAGGCGTAACTTGCGTTAAATTGAGAGCTAATTTATAGTTAAATGCACCAACAACGATGTGCTCCTGCTGTTTCTATGATTAGTTTTGCGTAAGTACTGATTCTAAAAAGTCTTTATGTGTTTTATTTTTTTATAGGATATATTTTTTTTATGTTTGTTTTATTCTTTCTGATCGATAACGTAATCCAGAACTTTAAAACCAAAAAGGCATTTGCCTGATTAAATCGAAAGCAACATGAAGATACTACGGGAGGTAAAAGACAATAAGGAAGCTTTCATCATGGAACTGCTCAACAACTTCAAATTCG
>JAKSDE010000363.1 GCA_022360235.1 Cytophagales bacterium | reverse complement strand
CAATGCCTACGACGTATGAGCTCGCCCAATGAACCTTGTAACACGAGTTTAAGGGCAACACATAAAACTAACGGCTTTCCATGGGCTTATACCCGAGAAACTTCTCGTAACAGCTACGAGGAAAGCACGGTCGGTGGAAGATGCTAGCAATAAGGGAGGAAACTACGCAAAGACACACCTACGAGTACTCAAGCAGTGTTGGCACAACTCTGACAGGCACAAAATTGCTATGGTCTACGAACCTGCGCTCTTCAAGCTTCCGCTCACGTCGGTCCTAACGGGAACTCTGGCCAAGCTAGGAAAGCCAGGGGAGAATCCGCAAAAACTCTCCAGTAACGAAAAACTTTGCCGCTAGAACAACATTTCTACGTGCTTGCCTAGCATAGCTTTCAACTTCGTTGCCGCTCCGCTCGACTTGCAGGCGCGCGAAAGCAAAGAGCTCCGAGAGAGCCAACAGCTGGAGAGAAGACTGCGGCTTCCGACGATATCTCAACACGTACTTTCCATGCTTAACTGCTGCATCCTTGGAGCGACAGCGCTTTTTGGTTTCCATCGGCCTCAAGCTCTTGTAGGCCAGCCCCACGACAACAGCCCCATCCTGATTGCTTGGGCTCCATTTGTGCAGCTGCCTAGCATATATCCTTCTGATGTCTGGCAACTGCCGCAACCCGCTCCATGGCAGCATTGCTCCTTGGCGCTGCCTGTTGCCTTGTATTCCTCTCAAATACTGTGTCATACCCACACTAGCAAGGTCCGTCTACTGCGAAGGCTAATCCTCCCCTTAGGTGTCGGTCCCACCTGATAATCAACAGCACGAAACTATGTCATAACCCATGTCAGGACCTGGGAGGAGACCATAGGCCCTGAACCGCACATTTGAGGGCTGGCGAAGGTTTAAAGTAGGTATAGCCAACCCAAGCCGCACATCTATGGAACAACTGCTTGGCAAGAATACGATGTGTTATATAAAGCACCAACTGAGCTAGCTAATGCGGCCTTTGGCAACCACTACCGTTCTGCAACTTGGCTACAAGCGATGCGCTGCTTACGTAGTAGCGACATGCAACTATCTGACGACCATACGCTGGATCCAGCTTCCAAAGCAATCAAAAAGACAAAATGATCAACTTGAACCGATATTAAGCTGGATTTGTATAGCGGCTGGCAGTTTGTATCGCTGCAAGGACGACTGGTGCAGTAGGTTGAACACTGTAGGTTGATTGATGCCAAACAGATATAGCTAACTTACCTCCAAAAACAATACCCAGCATATCTAACTTCAATCCCTGCCGTAAAACGATCGGAATGGCTGCCCTACCCACTACAGAGTTAAATTGACGAGGTGCTTTGACTCTCCCTGCAAATCCCGTTCACGAGAAGCAGACCGACACTGCGATCAACGCCAACCAGAGCAAACGCCTCAACTGTTAGAAGTAATGAATGGTTGACGGGCCTGGAGACTCTCTTGCATAAAAATGGGATGGAAGCGGAGGGGCTAAGTGCCAAGCGACAACCAAAACTTGCGAACCGAACGCTCCTGACGCAGTTCAACACAAAAAACTTAACACAATCAAGAACTCAATGTAACTAAGCTGTTACTCGTATTTAGATTTGCGTAGAGTTTTTGTAGAGTGTTGCCTTCTGGCACCGGCGCAGCACAATGCAGAGCAAGTCCGCTTCACATCTCAAGAGGTCCTGCTGACTTGGATAGGCGGAGCCAGCGACGAAGCTGAGCCAATAATGCACACATGCCGGTGTCGCTCACGT
>JAKSDE010000231.1 GCA_022360235.1 Cytophagales bacterium | reverse complement strand
TGCAAACCATAAAAGAGAAAGGGTTAATGGATATTTCCTACGGCAATTCTTCTTTTTCCGTGCTGCTTTTCCAGGACATCGCCGTTATCCCCATGCTGGCACTGTTGCCTTTGTTGGCCACGGGGACTATGGAAGTTTCTGAAGATGCCCATGGTTCCTTCATAGAAAATCTCCCGATTGGCTTTCAAACCCTAGCGGTTTTACTCTCCGTAGCACTCGTGATAGTCGTAGGTAAATACTTGTGTGTACCCGTGTTACGTTTTGTGGCAAAAACACGGCTAAGGGAACTGTTCTCCGCATCGGCACTACTGATCGTCATTGCTGTGGCCTACCTGATGGAGCTCGTAGGGCTCAGCCCGGCCTTAGGAGCTTTCTTGGGCGGCGTGGTACTGGCTAATAGTGAGTTCAAACACGAGTTGGAAAGTAACCTGGAGCCTTTTAAGGGACTTTTGCTAGGCTTGTTCTTCATTGCCGTAGGCGCCTCTATTAATTTCCAAGTCATTGGTCAGCTCCCGGTATTAGTGCCCTCGCTAGTAGTGGGCATCATCTTGGTCAAGATTGGCATATTATTCTTGGTCGGCAGGTTTTTTCGCATGACTACGGATCAGAACTTATTGTTCAGTGTGGGATTGGGGCAAATCGGGGAGTTCGCTTTCGTGCTGTTGTCTTTTACACACCAGCTCAGCATTATTGACCAGCCTATGCTTGACCTGCTGCTGGTGCTTACGGCCATTAGTATGACCCTCTCTCCTATTTTTGGCATCGTTAATGAACGGTTCGTCCTGCCGAAGGTGGGTACCCGGGAGTCGGAAGAAAAACCGATGGATACGATCGAAAAAAAGAGCAAAGTTATCTTGGTAGGTTTTGGGCATTTTGGAAGTACGGTGGGCCGTTTTCTACGTGCCAACGGTGTGGAAGCGACCATCTTAGACCATGACTCCAACCGTGTAGACCTGCTCAGGCGATTGGGATTCGAGGTATATTACGGTGACGCTACCCGTGAAGATCTCTTGTATTCTGCCGGGGCGGATGAAGCTGAT
>JAKSDE010000500.1 GCA_022360235.1 Cytophagales bacterium | reverse complement strand
GTTTTGGACTTTTAACCTGGCAGGTCTATCTCCTGCTGAAAATACCAGCCTTTGCTGGACACACAACTAAGAACTAAAGAAATAGCACCATCGAGTGTTATTAAGGGTCGACTATTGATACTTATAAAAAAATTTTAAATTTGCTAGTCGAGACCCTAATCTGTATTAAACTTAGGCAACATTACAATGGCTACTACCAGTAATTTTCGCAATGGAGGGTGTATTGAATTTAACAATGATTTATACACTATTCTTGAATTTCAACACGTAAAACCAGGGAAGGGAGGGGCTTTTGTAAGAACAAAACTGAAAAGCTTAACCACAGGTAAAGTCGTTGAAAATACTTTCAATGCAGGTGTAAAAGTTACTATAGCAAGAGTTGAACGTCGGCCTCATCAATTTATCTATAAGGATAATTTAGGCTACCATTTTATGGATAGTGGCTCTTTTGAGCAGATCACTTTAGAAGAGACACTTATCAATGCACCACAGTTTTTAAAAGAAGGCCAAGATGTTGAAATATTATTTCACCAAGAAACGGAAAGGCCGTTGGGCTGTGAACTACCCCCCTTTATAGCGCTCAAGGTAACCTACACAGAGCCTGGTTTTAAAGGAGATACAGCTACAAAGACATTGAAACCTGCTACCTTAGAGACGGGTGTCCAAATTCAAGTGCCCTTATTCATTGATAATAACGATATGCTAAAAATTGATACAAGAACGGGAACTTATGCTGAACGTATAAATTGATAAACCATGAAAGTGAAAGAGATTCAAGAACTAATCGACTTTATTACTAAGTCAGGACTAGAGGAGGTGAATATTGAAACGGAAGAGATAAAAATCAAGGTGAGGAGGAATCCCCTTGTAGCGACACAAAGCGTTGAAAAGCCATCTTCAGATAGGTCTGTGGATATTGTTATGCCTACCCCTCCAGCAGCTATTCAAGAAGTTTCAGGGGCAACAAATTTGTCAACAGCAGTAAGTAAGGGCCCACAAGAAGAGAATTATGTGGAGGTTAAGTCACCTATGACGGGTACTTTTTACCGGGGACCTAATCCTGAAGCAGAACCTTTTGTAAAAGAGGGAGCTAAAATAGAAAAGAATCAAACCGTCTGTATTATAGAAGCCATGAAGCTCTTTAATGAAATTGAGTCAGAGATTTCAGGGACCATTGTCAAAGTACTGGTCGAGAATGCTTCTCCTGTAGAATATGACCAAAGTTTGTTTTTAATAGATCCTTCTTAAAATAAGGTTGCTATAAGAGAAGCTGTAAGAAGCAATCTTACCCATTAACGTTGACTTACGGTGTTTAAAAAGATATTAATTGCTAACCGAGGAGAAATTGCCCTACGAATTATTAGGACGTGTAAGGAAATGGGCATTCAAACTGTAGCCGTTCATTCGACAGCAGATAGAGAAAGCTTACATGTAAAGTTTGCTGACGAAGCAGTTTGTATTGGGTCAGCGCAGAGCAAAATGTCCTATTTAAATATTCCCCAAATTATTGCCACGGTTGAGATTACTAATGCAGATGCCATCCATCCGGGCTATGGATTTCTAGCAGAAAATGAAGAGTTTGCCAGAGTATGTGAAGAACATAGCATTAAGTTCATTGGCCCTTCTCCTGAAGCAATCGGCAATATAGGAGATAAAGCTACTGCAAAAGATACAATGCGTAAAGCGGGTATACCTACGATTCCAGGTTCTGAAGGCTTGTTAACATCGCTCCAAGAAGGACGCGAAATAGCGAAAGATATAGGCTTCCCCGTCATACTGAAAGCAACCGGCGGCGGCGGTGGCAAGGGTATGAGAATTGTGAGAGATGAAAAAGATTTTACAAAAGCGTGGGAAGATGCCAAGCGTGAAGCAAAGGCGGCTTTTGGAAACGATAGGCTTTATTTAGAAAAGTTTATTGAAGATCCTAGACACATTGAAATTCAGATTATTGGCGATCAAACAGGCAAAGCTTGCCACTTATCAGAGCGCGATTGTTCTATTCAAAGAAGGCATCAAAAGCTTATTGAAGAAACGCCTTCTCCTTTCATCACAGAAGAGTTAAGAGAAAAGATGGGGCAAGCTGCTATCAAGGCAACGGAATTTATAGGTTATGAAGGGGTTGGCACAATAGAGTTTCTGGTAGATAAACACAGAAACTTTTACTTCATGGAAATGAATACGCGTATACAGGTAGAGCATCCTGTCACAGAAGAAGTAACCAATATCGATCTGATTAAGGAGCAGATTAAAGTAGCAGCGGGCGAAAAGATTACTACAAGCAACCACTATCCTATACTACATGCTATTGAATGTAGAATTAATGCCGAAGACCCTACTAAAGATTTCAGACCTAGTCCTGGAAAGATAGTTAATTTACACATTCCTGGGGGCCATGGTATAAGAGTTGATACACATATTTATGCAGGCTATCATATTCCTCCTTATTATGACGCCATGATTGCTAAGTTGATTGTAAGCGGCCAATCAAGAGAAGAGGCTATTGTTAGAATGAAAAGAGCCTTACAAGAGTTTGTTATAGAAGGCATTAAGACCACTATCCCGCTTCATATCAAATTGATGGATGATGAACGATTCAAGGCAGGTAACTTTACAACTGCTTTTTTAGATAGCTTTGATTTATCACAGCTCAGCGATTGATGAATGAATCAATTGCCTATGAAGATGCTTAAAAGTCGAATTCTATCTTAATAACCGTTAATTCATCGAAAAAACGGACCCTTCTAAGGCAAGTTCTGTGTTAAGAAAAACGGCTTGTGCTTCTTGTAAAAGAGGAGTTAAATCTTTGTAGCGACTAGAGAAATGGCCGATAAGTAGTTTACCAGCGTTTGCCTTCTGCGCAATGGTTGCCGCTTGTTTGCTCGTGCTATGGAAAGTTTCTGCTGCTCTTTCATTTTGTTTTTCTAAAAAGGTAGCTTCATGATATAACAAGTCTACTCCTTTTATAAGCGGAATGATATTTTCAAAATACTTGGTATCAGAGCAGTAGGCATAGGACCACAGCTTTTTAGGAGGTAACGTATAGTCTTCACATTTATACAAAAGATCTCCTTTTTCATTCTTAATATCTTTACCACGCTTCAAGGCATTCAACTGTTCGAGCGTAAAACACGATAAATCTTTTTCTTGATTAAGGTTTCTGAGCTTGGGCTTTTCTCGAAAAATAAAGCCAAGGCAATCAATCTTATGGGCAAGTGGGATAGTATGAACCGTTAGCAGTTCGTTTTCAACTATCTTTTCATGTACACCAGGCGTCAACGCATGAAAATGAATCTTATAACTCAATGTAGTATGGCTATGTTTTAATTGTAGTGTGATGATTTCTGCGAGTCCTGGGAAAGCATAGAGATGTAGATCATTCTTTCTTCTGCTTAAATCCATCGAAAAAATGAGTCCCATCAAGCCGAGATAATGATCTTCATGGAGATGGCTAATGAAGATATGTTCAACTTTATGAAGGTTAATGTTGTATTTATTCAACTGCGTTCGTGTAGTCTCCCCACAGTCGACGAGAAAGTATTGATTTTCTATTGTGATTATCTGCGCTGAGTGATGTCTATTGTTAGCAAGCTTCGCTGCATTAGAGCCTAATATTTTTAGTTTAAAGTCCAATTTATGCTTTTGATGATTAGTTACTTTTCATACCCTCCCTTCACCCAACGTATCTTTGAGTTTTGGGTTGATATATTTCCTCTTTCAAATTGGCTAATCGTCTTTATCTGAATTCTTTTCTATTCTTTTCATCTTGATGGCATCTATTGCTTTTTCTACTGAGGGAAATATCTGCAAGATAGTATGAAGCTGTGCTATCTCAATGAGTTTTTTCACATAATCAGTAGCAACTACAAAGAGACATCTTCCTTCTTTTGAAAATAGCCTATTGGCCATCAGCAACGCACTAAGCCCTGAAGAATCTATATACTTTACACCAGAAATATCTAGAATTAAATTTTTTACCCCTTCGCCTTTTAAAACTACCAATTTAGCCGTAACCTTTGGTGCCACTCCAACAATGAGTTTACTTTCATCAACTTTTAGAATCGTATAGTCTTCTTGGCGAGTGGCAGTAATTTTACTCATGATGTTAATTTATTGATCTTTTGTAATTAGTCTTTATTCATTTTCAACTAGCACTATGATAAGAGTCCTTATTCCCTTCCCCCTTAGCGTTCTTTTTTGTATCTTTCTCTTATCACAATTTGTATCTTTCTTTTACCACAAATTTACTATTTACTCACGTAGTCCAATATACTGCTCTTTTACATAATCTACAAATCACTCCGTACTTTAGGGTTTGTTGGTTACTTTAGTTAATCATTAAAAGTTAGCCCATTCATTTGTAGCGAGTACATCTAGTAGCGCGACAGCATTATAGCCACTTACTATTTATTAAGCTAGTGATTTATTGAGTTAGTGGTTGAAGGATCAACAAAACCTAAAACTACTTCTAAAATCAATTATCCCCTAACCTAGTAGATAAATAGCTAAATATATAAATCGCCTACTGAAAATGGTATTACCCTGCTAGCTATCTTAGCTTTTTCCCTTTAGTGTGTTCAGTAATTTTTTCTTTATTATACACAGATCGG
>JAKSDE010000418.1 GCA_022360235.1 Cytophagales bacterium | reverse complement strand
TGCTCTTCCGATCTCGAGCGCTACTATATGACCTTCCTCTTGGTATTTACCGACTACAAACCTAAAATCCATGATCTCAAAGAGTTAGACGCCCAGGTTAGCCAAATAAAGCCTATGATGCGGAAAGTATTTCCCCAAGCTACCGAAAAAGAGAAGCGATATTTCGAGCTCCTTAGAAGCGCTTATATAGACGCACGATACAAACGAAAGTACTATAGCGTCACCAAAGAGGAGTTAGCATACCTAGCTGAACGGGTTAAGGTTTTAAGAGATATGACTGAGAAATTCTGTAAAGAGCAAATCGAAAGCTTTGTCAAAGCGAAGAAATAGGGAAAAAGCTTCAAGTAGGAAGAAAAAAGGGAGTGTTACATAAAGATAGTTAAGAAGATTTTATGAACTTCATCAAAGCCACCCTACTCATTGAGAAAACACGCTAGCTTTAAAGTCAGCATGATCATTGCCAGCCATCTTGAAACAACCTTGCTTTTTCTGGGAAAGCGAGCTAGAAAATGCCGGATAGTAGAGTGATTGCTCTCAATAAGCCACGTAGGCGCTTTACCACTAACAGGTTGAGCCTCACGTATTACTTTGTTATATACATCATAACCATCCGTGTAGAATTGACAAGCTGTTAAGTGCTCGAAGCTTCGGAAAAATTCTTGAAAGCTTTGAGCAGAACCATCCCCAACAGGCCATCCAAGGGTTCGACCGCTAGCACGATCCACTGCTCGCCAGATCCATATTGGCTGTTTTTTTTAGCTATAAAGGGCCACATCTCGTCAAATTCGACCTCTTTGAGTTGCTCACTTATTGGGGGTTCTGGTAAGGACTCTCCGAGGTTGGTGATCCAGTTGATTATTGTTGGTGCACTCACCTTCAATAGCCTACCCATAAATCTAAGACTACACTTACCAGACCCCTATAACAGGGTAGCTAAGGCTTGGAGCTGAGGAGTTCCTTTTTTTCGCTGGTCTCCCCTCACAAAGGTGCGCTTGCAGGCTTTGCATTGATCTCTTTGTTTTCCTCTTACTTGCCCACTTTTTATTGATGTATGTCCTTTGCAGTGTTTACAAATAGGATTTTTCATGGCTTTCTAGGCAAAGTTAAGAAAAACTATCTAATTATAACAATCCCATATCTTTAAGGATATGTTCATCCGTGGATGCCTCCATGATTTTGTGATAACTAATAACCGGAAGGTATGGGGAAATAATCTGATCTCTTAAGAATAACAATCACAAAAACAGGATCCAGCTCACCATGACTCCACCCACTTCTTAACTGCGAGACATAAGCATTAGATGCATAAAATGGTTCTTGGTTTTTATGATCGTTGCTTGCTAGTTTCTGATGCCCAAATTTACGACTTTACCTACATTCTTACTAGGCTCCATTGAGCATTGAAAATCCTTTGAACACTCCCTGTGCGCTAATCAGCTTTATAGCGTAAAAACATAGTTGTATATCGTATCGAGAAAATACTTATCAACTGTTTTGTGACCT
>JAKSDE010000173.1 GCA_022360235.1 Cytophagales bacterium | reverse complement strand
TCGTCGCTGCGCGATAGAAGCGATTATAGGTCCTCTGAAATCAGAGCATAGACTGAGTCGGAATTCCCTTAAAGGTAGAGTAGGAGCTGGGCTGAATGCGCTTTTAGCAGCTATAGGCTTCAACTTAAGCCTTCTGTTAGCCTAGGTTCAGCCTTAGAGTTGAGGGAAGTAGAATTTTCTTGTTCGTATTTTCTGTTCTCCCCATTGTCAAAACTTCTAGGAATATGTTGTAGGAAATTTGTGCTTGGTAAAACCGTGAAGAGTTATTAAGGGCCGACTAAATAGTTGACCCTTAATAACACCCGATGGTTCTATTTTGAGGCGTTTTGTAGCAGGCTAAGTAGTCGATCCTTAATAACTCTTCGCGGTTTTACCAAGACACAAATTTCCTAGAAGATATTCCTAGAAGTTTGGACAATGAGGAGAACAGATTCCCTCAACTCAAGTCTAAGGCTGAAACCTAGGCTAACAGAAGGCTAAAGTTGAAACCTATAGCAGCTAAAAGCGCATTCATCCCAGCTCCTATTGTACCTTTAAGGTAATTCCGACTCAGTCTATGCTCAGATTTCAGATGACCTATAATCGCTTCTATCGCTGAGCGACGACGACACCGAGTCTTATGTTGGCGACGCGAAGAGGCACTCTTACCTTGACAACTCCCAGTGAGGATTACCTCGCTACTTCCCACTTGACCATGGCCCCTGTAGCCGCGGTCTACTAGAACACTAGAAAACTCTTTCCCAAACATACGATGGATCGAATCTAGCGTAACAGACAACGTTTTACTATCGTGCGGATTACCACTGAAATTCTCAACTCCTACCACAACATTACTACCTGGAAGCGTGGCAAGCGACACTTTTGACCCAAACTCATACTTTTTATGCACTTTTCCCTTGGCAATGCAGCTTACCTCAGGGCTGGAAAGACTATAAACCTTATGTTTATCTTTTCTTGCTTGCTTGACAATCCGATCCATTAACGATAGTTCCTCTTCATAAGCGGCTAACTGACCTGCTCGCTGCAGCTTCCTTGTTAAATCCCGTACTTGACGGCCTGCCAGGGTTCTGAGCTTCTTCACAGCTTTGCTAGCCTTCTTGGCATGCTTAGCAACATGGGCATAGCTTTGGGCTGAGAACAGCTTTTGGGACACATACCGATAGCTTTGTCGAAGCTTGACCCCTACTCGTTGGGCAAGGGTAGTACAACGCTGTATGACTTTTTTGTAGAGCTTGGCATCGGTCGGATACGTGATGTTCTTCTCCTGGACGGTCGTGTCAACGAGCACTTGCTTGGCTTTGGCGAGCTTGTTGCCATGCATGTGTACAGAAAGTGCGAATAAGGCTTCGATGCCCTTTTTGCCTAATCGTTTTCTAAAATGCACCAAGTCACTAGCCGCACAAGGTTGTTCCCACTGAAAGGAAGCTTCCCCACAAAAGTATTGGAAATAAGGATTCTCCCTCCACAGAGCCACGACCCGTTCATCACTCAGGTTGTAGATACGTTGTAACAGGAGTATGCCAATCATCTTTCTTAAATGATGGCTAGGAGCTCCTGTGTGGGAATAGAGGTGTTCAAACTCTTTTTCTAGCTTTTTCCAAGGGATAGCCTCTGCCAAAATCAGGAGCGGATGTTTTGGATCAAGAATTTGCTTAAGATTTGCTTTAAACAATTCCAGTTGGTCTTGATTAGGTGGTTTCCCGAGCATAGTTCATGTTATTTTTTTGCAAGGTTTT
>JAKSDE010000499.1 GCA_022360235.1 Cytophagales bacterium | reverse complement strand
GTTGGGCTTTACTGGAGGCTTCGCACCAAACAGTTGCCCGTTTCGCACCGTCCAGTTGGCAATAGGGCATAGACGCGGCCCTATCTGGTTATATGAGCGCTCTCCTAATGGCGCTTCGTGTCACACAAATAATGATACCCTGCTAACCTAAAGGATAAATCAAGAAGTTCAGAAGGCAACACAATGTGGGCCATTATAGGGTGAAGTTCTACCCTGTTTTACCACTCCTGTCCCTCCTAAGAGGAAGACCTAAAACTCGGAACCCAGAACTCAGAACTCGGAACTAAAAATTTAGCCTGCTGTAAAACGCATCAAAAATAGAACCATCGAGCCTTATTAAGGGTCGACTATTCAGTAGGTTCATCCATACATTCGTATTAAAAAATAGGAGTACAAGTAAAAATGATAACACCATCATAATGCCTACCTCTATAAAGTCTAGTGGGGGAAAAGTCGCTTTACTATTTTCATTTTTGAGAAATAAGACATAAGGAATTTTCAGGTAGTAGAATAGAGAAATTACCGTATTCACTATCCCTACAAGAAATAAAGATAACAGCAAGGGGCTATTACTGCGCTGAAATGACTCCCACAGTGAGAAGAAAATGAGCAGCTTGCCCGTAAATCCCCCTGTTGGTGGAAGGCCAATCAACGAAAGCATCGCTATCAGCACACAAGCACCGAGTATGGGAAATCGGTGGCCCAATCCTGCATAGTCTATTATATTTTCACTGTCTGTAATAACTTGTAATAGTTTTATAGCTGTGAAAGCAATAAAATTCATTATGAAATAAATGACACTATAGAATAACGAACTATAAACACCACTGATCGAATATGCTACAATACCTCCTAGTATAAACCCAGCCTGAGCAATAGAAGAGTAAGCCATCATTCTCTTCACATTTTTTTGAAGAAGGGCTGATAAATTTCCTAGCATAATCGTTACGATAGCGACTACTGCTATTAAGTTTTGTAGGTGACCACCCAAAAAAGCAATATTAACAAACGGGCTAATGAAGCGAATCATTACTACTACAGAGGCAAGTTTAGGAACAACAGACAAGTAAGCTATCACTGAGATAGTTCCCCCTTGATAAACATCTGGTGCCCAAAAGTGATAGGGGATGGCAGCCATCTTAAACAACATGCCACTCATTGTCAACACGATACTTAGTAATAAAGCAAATAGGGGAATGTTTTGTAAGTCATTTACCAAAGCCAGTTCGTTTAGTAGCAAGGTACCTGTAAAACCGTAGAGATAAGACATACCAAAAAGCATGATAGCTGACACCGTAATTCCATAAAGTAGATACTTTAAGCTTGCTTCTGTACTTTGCTGCTTGGCGTTCGTATAAATTAATAGATAGAAAGCAACTGAAAGCAACGCTATACTCATATAGATTGTCATTAAGCTATTAGCCATTACCAAAAAGCATGCACCTAACAAGCCTCCTAGTATAGCCATGTAGTACACGCCTATACCTGCTATATCGGCCTTATTTTTAGTCTCGGAAATTAACAACGTAAGCATACTAGCTAGGACAAAAAGTAATTTAAAAAATATAGCAAGTGGATCGATGACGAGCAGACTGTTAAATAAATACAAGCTTTCTTGCACCATACACTTTCTACAAAGCTGAATAGTAACCCCCAAGATTAGTGAAAGTCCCACTAATAGCGTAGTGTTTAACAAGTAGCTCTTATGTTTACGAAATAGTAGCTCGAGTATTAAGACAATCAGTAACAATACAGCGATAAGGATTTCAGGTAGAATCAATCGCGCACTTGCTAGATTATCTGCTAAGCTATTGTTGAGCGATGAATACATCATAGTTGCAGTGCTAGGCTATATCTCTTGTTCACACTAAGCTTACCTGTGGCTGCTGTGTAGGATTGGGTAATCTTTATCCTAGGTAGACAAATTTAGCCTGTGACAAAGTAAGGATTTAAAAACTAAAACTTGAAACTAAAATGATAGGATAGTTTATTTAAGATAATAGGAACTCTTTCCCGATCTAAAGGCTAGTGTTAGCAATTCTCTTTCTTGTCTACTAATTTTGTCATGCATACTTAAATTAAAAAATGCTTCTCAAAGAGATATCATTCCTTTTTTGGAAAGAAGTGCGTCTAGAAACAAGAGCTCACTATACGATCAGCGGACTTTTGCTTTATCTCTTGAGCACTATTTTCGTATGTCAGTTAAGTATCAACGTGGCTAGCAGCAGTGTAAGCCCTATGCTTTGGAATGCGTTGTTTTGGATTATGTTATTATTTATCGCTATGCAGGCTATCTCAAAAAGTTTTCTACAAGAGAGAAGCAACCGCTTGCTATATTATCATTCCTTGGCTAGTCCTAAAGCAATTATTCTTGCAAAAATTTTTTATAATGCATCATTACTCTTTGCTTTAGCACTGTTAGCGTATATGCTCTTTAGCCTCTTCCTAGGAAATCCCGTGCAAGACCAGCCCCTCTTCCTCATCAACATTTTTCTGGGTAGTACAGGGCTTTCCTCGATGCTTACACTTATTGCTGCCATAGCTACTAAAGCCACACAAGGTAATACACTCATCGCTATGTTGAGTGTTCCTATAGTTATTCCTCTGCTAATCGTACTTATTAAAATAGCAAAAAACGCTTTGGAGGGACTTGAAAGGGGTGTAAGTGGTCAGTCAATAGTTATTTTAGTAACGATTAATGTAATTCTTGTGATACTCTCTTCTATACTATTCCCTTATTTATGGAGAAGTTAAAAAATAATTGGTGGAAGTGGGCAACAGGCTTGTTGTTGTTTTATGTAGTAGTAGGAGGGCTCTTATTGGATGTCCCTCGTTTACCTATCCTCAATGAAACAATCCGTGGACTGTATTTTCATGTCCCCATGTGGTTTGGAATGATGCTTTTACTATTTATCTCTTTTATCTTCTCCATACGATATATTCATCAAGGTGATTTAGCATTTGACGACAAGGCAGCGGCTTTTGCAAGTGTAGGGATAGTTTTTGGGCTTTTAGGTATGCTAACAGGTATGATTTGGGCACAATTTACCTGGGGAATTCCTTGGAGTAATGATCCTAAGCAAAATGCTTCTGCTATCGTACTATTTATCTATTTGGCCTATGGGGTAGTAAGAAACTCCTTTGAAGATGAACAAAGAAGAGCAAGAATTAGCGCTGTATACAACACGCTTGCTTTTGCTATCCTCATTCCTTTACTAATTATATTACCCAGATTCACAGACTCACTACATCCTGGAAGCGGAGGTAACCCTGGCTTTAATGCCTACGATCTAGATCATAGACTCCGGTGGGTATTCTATCCTGCTGTAGTAGGCTGGTTTTTGTTGGGAATGTGGATAGCAAAATTAATCGCTAATTTTAGATTTTTAAAACGCGCTAGTGAAGAAATTTAGTAAATGAGAAGATTATTTACAGCAATTTTATTATTTTGGAGATTTAGCATGCGTGCTCAAGAAAAACACGTAATTAAAGAAAGTGACTATACTAACACAACAATAGAAATGGCTGATCAGTTTCGAGCAGAGGGGAAAATTTATGTAGTGGTAGTCATTATGAGTATAATTTTATTAGGTTTATTACTGTATATTAGCACTATCGATAAAAAAATAACGGCGTTGAAAAAAGAAATCTTGCAAAAGAAAAAATAGGTGAGCATTTTTACGAGCGCTTAGATACAAGATAACAGACTAAACAACGTACAGGTTTTACACTAACTTTTAAAAAATAACAACAATGAAGAATTTCATAGAATCTCTTATTTTTTTACTTATTATAGGCGGTTTCATCATGGGGATCGTTTTTCTCTTTAGAGATGCGAGTGCTTATGTGACGTTTCAAGAAGCAAAAGCTATGGCAGAGAAGGGTAAGAAGAAAAGAATTCATATACTAGGAAAACTCAAGAGAGATGAAGCAAGAGGCATCGTGGGTATAAAAATGTATGGTGAGAAGGTTTCCTTTTCATTCATCATGGTGGATGAAGATGAGGAGGAAGAAGAAGTGTTTTACAACGCACCTATACCTCCTGATTTTACACACGCTGAAAAACTCGTAGTTGCTGGCTCTTATAAGAAAGGCCGATTTGTAGCGAAAAAGATATTTCTAAAGTGTCCTTCAAAATATCAAGAAGAGCAAATTAAGGTAAGTAAGCAAGAAGTAAATACAGAGGAAGCTAGCACAGAAGAGATAAATGCAGAGGTAACACAAGAGGAAGTAAATGCAAAGGAAACGCAAGAGGTGGGTACAAACTGATAACACCCAGAAAACAAGGGTGTGAGCTGTAGGGAGAGAGGAAGAGGAGCTGTTTATCTAATACTTATCAGCGTAAGTAATCAAATATAGCTTCATTTAGATATTTTTTCTTTATCTTTGTCAAAGTAGAACTTATTTAATAAGTCTTATCCTTATTTACTATTAAAGTTAAGTCATACAACCATGCGTTTAATAAACGAGAAGCAAGCTAAAAGAATAAAGAAGGTACTTTTTTTTACTACCTTCTTGCTTTTACGAGTTCAACTCTCCTGGGGGCAATTTTACCCACCTACATTTGATAGTGTGTATCATGTCAACGAATATCCCCAAAGAATACCGCCTGGCCCCTTTGATCGCGTTGAAAAAGAAGTTGCTAAGTTTGAAAAACTCGCTTTTATGGAAGTTAAAGCATTAGTTATTGAGTCTACAGACAATTATTGTACTATTACTGAGTATACAGATAGTATAAGCAAATTGTGGGGCGTGGGCAAATACGGAAGCAAGAATAACATATTTATTGTGATAGCTGCAGAAGACAAAACAGCGAAAATTGTCACGGGTAGTCGTATGGAAGTCTTTATTCCTGATTCAACAGCTGATGTGATTGTCCTAGATTACATTCTGGAGCCTTATTTTTATGAAAAAGTTAAAACAGACCCTTTTGATTATACTAAATGTATACAGGAGAGCGTAGAGGTGATGACAGAACTAGCCAGAGGAAAAATTCACGTAGACGATATTCATAATCCAAGAATAACCGTCCAAGATGTAATCACAGTCACCATGATCAGTATTGTGGTGTTTATGTTCGGAGTTATCATATGGATTATATGGAACTCAAGATATCAAAAACCCACCTATGATAAAGAAGAGAGTATTTGGGATTAACTGGAAGGAGAGGTACCTGAACCCGCCGCTACCCATAATCCCCACTATACGTCTATTTATTTAGTCGACCCTTAACAAGTATTCAATACTGTGTTTTTACACTTAAAATGACGATCTTAGCTCATAAAAACTCATCTATAGCG
>JAKSDE010000497.1 GCA_022360235.1 Cytophagales bacterium | reverse complement strand
CAGCCGTGTATAATGGGCCGCTATCCTACAGGCTGCTTATGTTAGCTTACATGCTGTTTTTCATCGCTTTTTGATGCTCTAATTACCTTAAAAAACCTAAGCTGCTTGATAGATATACTCCGGATCGTACAGCTGATTATCTCTTATACAGGCACAAACGCGTAGTATAATGCGAGCTCGATGAAAATACTTGATTAGCTTGAGAGGACGTGTATTTCTTGTCTTTTAGGAAAAAAATAGGGAATTTAAGGAAAAGTAAATAGTATTTTTCCACTAAACCCTAAATTCCCATCAGATATATAGATAACACTAAGATAGTAGAAATATTTTGTAACATCGATGATTTATGCAAGTTTTTTTAAACCGTGGATCGCTAAGCAAAACTTTAAACCTCCTTTTCACTCCAAACCCATCAACTCTAAACTAACAGAAAGCGAAGTGATGACCATCCTTATTTTTTTTCATTACTCGGGATACCGATGCTTTAAGCACTATTATCAGCATTGTATTGCCAAGCATTTTAAGGATTGTTTCCCTGATTTAGTATCCTATAATCGCTTTTTAGAGTTATTACCCCCTATGGCTCCCTACTTTTTTGGCTATACCAATTTATGGGCCCAGGGCACACACACCCAGCAATACTACATCGACTCTTCGCATTTACCTGTATGCCACAATAAGCGTATTGATAGCCATAAGGTGTTTAAAAACCTAGCCACACGTTCTAAAACGTCAATGGGGTGGTTTTTTGGTCTCAAACTACCTATTGTTGTTAATCACTTGGGAGAAATTATGGCTTCTACCGTTACAACAGGCAAAAAATGTGATCACAACCTGGCCTTGTTCACCCAGCTGACCCAAAGTCTACCAGGAAATTTAGCTGCAGACAAAGGATACATCCGCCAAAAAGCCGTTGAACACTTCCTCAAAGCCGGTGTTAAGCTAATCACAGCAGCACGCCGTAATATGAAAAAGTATCTAATTTCTTGTCAAGACTTTCTGCACTTGAAGGGGGGTGCAATGATTGAGAAAGTGATAGGTTGGCTCAAAAACGTGGCTAGTATTTGGCCTACAAGGCATCGCATCCCAGTGAATGCGCTGGTGCACTTATGGGCCGGAGTAGGCGCTTATATTCCTGCAGATCCTATGAGAAAAATAGAAAATAGAGAAAGCCAGACTATGCTTTATAATTGTGTTTTTACAGGATAATCTGTCGAGCTCGCGTTACCAAAGAGGAACTAGACTATCTGTCCGAAAAAGTAAAAGTGCCACGATTTCTCCTACATGTTGCTGGTACGCTAGTACAATGCGCTGACCCCTTTCTTTCCTTCTAAGGCATTGAGAATAGTCGGTCACTCATCCACGGCTGCATCAAAGCTGATGGCTATACCGCTGGGGCTCTAGAAAGAAGTCTCTGAGCCACATTATAAACCTTATAAAGTTTCTTAGTCCCCCATAAAATAAATTCCGTATTATCTTTTGCCGTCTCGGAAGATCCCTCACTCTTCTTTTCTTCAGCTATCCTTACTATTTCTTCTAATTCCTCTATATTGCCTGAAACCGTTTGCTGAGCGTCTTTTAAAGCTTGTCTATTAGAAACGCTTAGAGCCGCTGTTGTTTCCTGTAATTCTACAAGCTTTGCCATTTCTTCTTGAAGAAGATCTATAGCACTTTGAGCCTCCTCGCTAATACGCTGTAGTTCTTCTACAGCCCCATTATCACCTAGCCTACCTTTCAGTGGCTCTGTACCCCAATCTACAGCAAGTTTAGTTAAGAAATTCTTAACTATCGGACTACATTGACGCCAAAGACCATAGAATGAATCTTCTCTGCTAGGTTGCATCGAATTTACCAGTTCATTCACGCCAAATTTTACTCCCCCCTTCATGGCACCCCCTACGATATTATACCTATCATGGAGTAAGACAGCTCTAGCCAACCGCTCTTGTAGTTTGCATATTGAGTCAGTCACCTCTTCATTAAGCTCGCTCAACTCTTCCAAGCGAGCAGCATACATGGAATCAGCAGCCGTGTCTTCTTTTTTAGAAGCAATTTCTCCAACGTATACATAACTTCCCATTTCCTTTTTAGTACAAGAAAATAGGACGATCATACAAAGAATAAGCTTTATTTTTTGTATGATGCTTTGCGTTTTTGTAACCTGTATCATAATTTTAGACTTTTGTAATATGAAGCCTATTTTTAATTTTCCTACTTGTCTTAACCCAGTTTGAATCTATCTTAGTTAAGTAGGTTGTATTCATAGTATACGAAACTTTTTGTGGGTAGGTTGCAAGAAGCTTTATAACAATTATTTATGGGTAGGTTACAAAAAGCTTTGCAACAATTTTTGTGTACAGTGCTGAAGCTTGAAGCTTTATGGCTTACTAAGGCAGGGCTTTTTCTTCAAATGTTCTCTTAGACGTCATTTTACCTATAAAAAATCCTATCAATGCAGATAGTACTATCAAAATTGTATCTTTTTCAAAAGATAGGAATAGTACGGTAATTCTTTTCTCCTCATAGATAATCAGAAAAAGATCAAAGTATATAAGCAAATAAATAAAAATGTATAAAAGGGCTTTTCTCACAGAGAAGGTATCATCTCTCCGCATCTTTAAAATTATCCGCACAATTAAAGCGATTAGGACAATGGTCATTAATAGAAATAAGATAGCGAGAATAGGGTAAATAAAAACATTAGATATAGTTTCATAAAGTAAAGCTAAACCGCCCATCACTCCTCCTACAAGACCTTTGCTTTTTAAGTCTTCTCGTGTCACTTTTTCTAAATTATTTGTCTTCTTAGTTGCTTTTTTAATGTTATTAAAAGTTTTGCTAACCTCTTTTGTAGCACTTTCTTTTAAGTTTCCAAAAAACCCTCTTACTAGGGATTGAATTTCATTGTTTTGTAAATCTTTGGGGTTTACCTGTGCATAAAGTACAGGTATCCTCTTATCAACTTCAGCATTGAAGTAAGCATACGCTTTGCATTGCTCATGCGATGGCACTGCATAGCGAAAATGACTTGGGTGATCCTTGGCCTGCGCCCAAAGGGTGCCTACAAGAAATAGAAAGAAATAGGTAATCTTGTGCATATTTCAAATATTTTTCATAATTTACAGAAATTGTAGTTAAAAAAATTAGTTTTTAGATAACTCGTATTTTTCTGTATGATCATGTCTATTTTTTCGCAAAAATTTGTTACTACCTACAAGGTAAATAAAAAATTGAATTTCTCCCATAAAGGTGTATCATCTACTTTCATACCTTTTCACGCATGAAGCTAGCTCATACAACAGAAAATTTGCTTTTTAAAAGAGATGGGACTTGTCAAACGGAAAGGGTATCTCAAAAGTTAGTGGCTAACGAATTACTGATGGATGAGAAAACGCTTGACGAACATATTGTATTTGTTTATTTATATAGTGATCTAATTAAATATTACGACAGCCAAAATAGCGCCCTTGACCATAATGTATGGCGAACCTTTCTAGAAAACGACGACACTGTCATTCGTGCTCTGATACTACATACTAATATCGCCAATCTTAGAAGCACCCTCAATAGTAAATCTTTTTCACGCAAGCAAAAAAAAACAATTGCCCTTGAAAGTAAACATTTCAAAGAATTACTTTCTATTTTAAAAGAGCTTCTACTACTCCTCAATTACTGGTATAAAAATTTATCAGATAAAGATACGATTAAATTAGAAATTTATAGTTTTATCACCAATGAACTCAACGGCCGAATAAGTCTCCTTTACCAACTTCTACAACAGACTGCTAGCGATAAAGCTTCTTCAACCACTTTGCAAGATTTCTATGCATTTATCGAGCAGGTGTGTGATGGGCCCAACCCTTGGGTGTTAAAATCAATTTCTATCAATAAAAGCGATCTAGAAAGTGAAACTAATCAACCTGTTTTAATGCATTTAACAGCGTCAATTAATATTATTCTCAATGAAATAATACGTTGTAAGAAACTCGTAGCTGATACTTTTCCTAAAACACTCAAGAGCCAACAGCATCAGCCCCCCGTTGCTTTACTGATCGCTTTCTTACGTCTATTGAAATATGTCTCTGAAAGTAGCAATCAAATTCCTCAAAGACACCTTGATTACTATTATAAGGAAATTCTAAAGTTTGCGCATAAGTCTACAAGACCTGATAACGTTTATGTTTACTTCGAACTTGAAGAGGATGTACCCCACTATTTTTTAGAAAAAGGGGCAAAGCTCTTAGCAGGAAAAGATAGCGAGGGAAATGATATTATTTTTGAGACAGATAAGCCAATTACGTTAAATCGGAGTACTATCAGCAAGATCTACACTATTCATCGAACGGTGGAACATCATAGTGATGATGTCCTTGTACCTCTAGGAAGCATTACTACTACCACACATACGCCTTCTGAGCTCAATGAACAACATGCCTTGACGTTTCGTACTTTCAAAAAAAACACTGCTAACAAGCAAGCACCTTCTAAACAGTGGGCAGGCTTAGTGATTGTCTCACCTATATTTCATCTCCAGGAAGGTAACCGAGAGATTACGCTTACATTTCAGTTTAGTCAAGCATCTTTTAAAGCATTTACTGAAAAGATTGCTACTATCGAAGACAAAAACCTTGACAGCAGCAAGGATAAGCTAGCCCAAACGTTTAAGGAGGCGATCAACACACAATTAACGGCTGAGGAAGGATGGTTAAGTCTTGAGAAAAGTTTTATTTCCACTACTATTAGTAAAAACGGATCGTGTTGTATTGAGATTAAGCTTTTGCTCGGGCCAACTATACCTCCCATTGTAAATTTCAGTCGAGAAATTCATGGTGACCACTACGACATAGCAGCCCCAGCACTCCGCTTGGCACTTGATAATCCTACGTTATTCGGTCAGATTTACCCATTCAGAAATTTAATTCTTGAGAAACTCAGTATAAACGTAGCAGTCACTGATTATAGGGGGGCTATTCTGCAAAATGACTTAGGGCTCATTGATAGTAACCAACCCTTCCAGCCTTTTGGACCTATACCTAAGCTACACGCTAACTTTTATATAGGAAGTGATGAAGTATTTTGTAAAAACTTAAAAGCGCTTAACATTAATATCGACTGGGAAAATTTGCCCCAACTTGACGATGGGTTTGAAGGTTATTATGCCTCTTATCCTCAAAAAGTAACTAATAGCGATTTTAAGGTGAATGTCTCTTACCTTCATCACCGGCAATGGCATCCTTTCTATCCAGAAAATAGACAAGAAATTAGGCTCTTCTCTGCTGAAGAAAATCAACATAATAATTCAAAAAGACTGAATGCCAAGCGAGTCATCGACGAAGTAGCTATTAGTAAACTGGGCATATCAAAAAGTAATTATGTGCTTGATCCTCCCCTATTAACTAATAAGACGCTTACTGGCTTTATTAAGATGGAACTTTGTGGGCCTTCTATGGCATTTGGCCATGGCGTATATCCGAATTTGATGAGACACGTCTTAACGCACAATACGGACCCTAAAAACAAAATGAGAAAAGTTGCTGAGCCCAACGAACCATATACACCTTCTATTAAATCACTCTCTATTGATTACAGCGCTAAAGAAGAAATTAATTTTACAAGCAATAATGCAAATAAACATAGTGAATACAATGAAAGTGTTTTAAAGCTTTTCCCCTTTGGGTATAAGCGAATCTTTCCCAGTAACGAGCTGCGTCCGATAAGTTTTGTACTTGACCTGAATAGTGAAGGCTACTTTTTTTTCGGATTTGAAAATGTGCCACTTCCCACAATACTTTCTTTATATATTCATATGGATGAAGGGAGTGGTAATCCAGATAAAAACCCACCCCAGCCATCATGGAAATACTTAGCTTATAATAATTGGATAAGCTTCAAAGATGATGAAGTCATTTCAGACAGTACACATGGATTAACAAAATCTGGTATCATTGAATTTAGTATCCCCAAGAAGACGAGCAAGCAACATACTTCTCTAAACCCTGGCTTCGTCTGGATCAAAGCAGTATTTTCTAAGGATGTAGATGCTTTGCCTGATATTGTAGGTATTTATACACAAGGGGTTTCGGCTTCAAGAGTTATTGAACAGGACAACACAATGGAACAATCCAAGCGGCTCCTTCCCTCCACTATTCAAAGTCTAATAGATAGCCCTGCAGAGATAAAATCAGTTGTGCAACCCTTTCCATCATTCGGAGGTAAGCCGGCAGAAGATGAGAAACAGTTCTATACAAGAGTGAGTGAAAGACTAAGACACAAGAATAGAGCCATTTCAGCATGGGATTACGAGAGAATTATTTTAGAAAAGTTTCCTGAAGTTTTTAGAGTGAAGTGTATTAATCACGCTAAAATGAGTGATGCTGCTATTCCTCACCCTGGAAGCATTACGATTGTAGTCATTAGTGATTTGAGCAATCAGCGTTCAAAAAATGAATTGATGCCCAAAGCGAGCAAGTATTTACTAGCGCAAATTCAACGTTACCTCAAAAAAGTAGTTTCTCCTTTTGTAAACCTAGAAGTTATTAATCCGTTGTATGAAGAGATAAAGGTAACAGTAGAAGTAGCCTTTAAAAAGGGTTATGAAAAAGGAGGACTCTCAAACAAACTTCAAAGGGAAATTAAAAACTTTCTTTCTCCTTGGCTATTTAAGAAATCAGAAGATGTGAGATTAGGCGGAATGATACCTTCCTCAAAAATAGTAGACTTTATTAGTAGGAGAAAATATGTAGAAGGGGTAGGAAAATTTTCTATATTAAAATACACAAATAAAGAAGATACATTGCGTATCGTTAAGATCACGGATTATGATAACTATTTGAGAGCAACGTTTCCTTGGTCGATAATGGTTTCAGCTGATAAACATGAAATATTGGTAGTAGATAAAATTCAATCGAAGGCAAGTCAACACCAAGGAGGAATCGAGAGTATGGGGATTGATGAAGACTTTGTTGTAGGTCCGTGGAAAGAGATTAAAGGGAAGGATAGAGCTATCGAAAAAACTTCAGAGACACTTCAAGAAAGTTTAGAAGAATATTATTTAGTAACAAAGAAACATATTAAATAAGTATAACTCATGGCAATCACTGGTAGAGGGGAGCTTAAAAAAGCTTTTGAGAAAGGCGCTATACCCTCACAAGAAGATTTCGAAAATTTGATTGACTCCATGCTGCATAAGCAAGATGATGGGTTAATCTCTCAAGAAGAGGGGCTCAAGCTATCACCAAAGGGGAGTTCTAAAAGACTCCTAAGTTTTTTTAATAATCTTACTGACTTCAAACCTAAGTGGAGTATTGGGCAGTACCCCCAAAATAGTCCTGAGTTTGGATTAAATATAGTGGATGAGCAGGGACTGAGTCGCCTGTTCATTAAGTCAGATGGGAAGGTGGGCATTGGTACCCTAGAGCCGAAGGCAGCGCTCGAGGTAAAGGGTAATATTAATATGCAGGGTCGGCGAGGTACCTATTCTTTTGGGGAAGTCCCTGGCGATGGAGAATGGCATAATATCACCCCAAAACTAAGTAGTTATCATGCTTTTGAAGTGATCGCAAAAATTGGTAAACCTGGCAAAGGGATGTATGCTATGGTTCATGCATTTGCCCTGAGCACATTCGGTAATTCTAAAAGCAAAATAAAAAAAACAGATGCTTATTATAGTAGCTTTAGAAATAAGATTGCGCTACGTTGGAAGGGTTCTACTTTTGATTACTACTTACAAATCAAAACTAGGCGAGATTATGGCGATGAAAGCTTTATAAAGTATTATATTACCAACCTATGGTGGGATGAACAAAATGAGTAAGTGAGGAAGTTTTACGCCTCAAATTGATACTGAATAAACGAATAAACGAATGAGTAAAATAAACCTAACCCTTCATATTAACGAAGTTAATCTAATCATCAAGGCTTTATCTGAGCTTCCTTTTCGGGAAGTCTATGAGTTAATGGGTAAAATTCATGAACAGTCTAACAATCAATTGAAAAATGGGCAGGATAAGCTAGCTCCCAATAACAAGACAACCTCTCAATAAAAGCACGATAAGTACACGAACATGCTTCGGGAGTGTTATAATTAGATAGTTTTTCTTAACTTTGCCTAAAAAGCCATGAAAAAT
>JAKSDE010000249.1 GCA_022360235.1 Cytophagales bacterium | reverse complement strand
TGTTGGCTGATGGCGAATCAATAGATAAAATTAAGAAATGGACGGGTTTAAGTGTAGATCAAATTAATGTCCTCAAGAAATAGAATTAAGTAGATTGAGAGGCTATTGTAAGATATTATAGCGTATTAATTCGTCCAAAAACCGATCGTTAAAGGGGCTGTAGAAAAAACTAAAAAATCCATTAACACCCATCATAAGCCCATTTGGTATAGACGCTTCCCCACGTAAACCCTCCGCCAAAAGCTGATAATATAAGCTTGTCTCCCTTCTTGAGTTTTGGCTCATAATGCCATAAACAGAGCGGAATAGAAGCATCTGTAGTGTTACCAAACTTATCGATGGTTACCATTGCTTTATCTTTACTGATTCCTAGCCTTTGAATGATAGCTTCTATGATTCTTGTATTGGCTTGATGGGGAACTAAGAAATCAATATCATTACTGCTAAGATTATTTTTCTTCATTATTTCCTTTGAAATACTAGTTACTTTATGAATAGCAAACTTGAACACATTTCTGCCATCCTGGTACAGGTAGTGCTCTCTGGCATCGATCGTTTCACGCGTAGGAGGCCTTCTGCTACCCCCTGCTTTCTGATATAAGTATTTTTCCCCTGAGCCATCGGTTTTTAAAATACTATCGACAATACCCAAGCCTTCTTCATTAGGTTCGAGTAAGACAGCTCCAGCGCCGTCTCCGAAGATGACACAAGTAGCTCTATCTTTATAGTCAACAATGGCTGACATCTTATCTACCCCCACTACCACTACCTTTTTATATTTACCTGTCTCAATAAACTGTGCCCCTGTCACTATAGCATAGATAAAGCCAGAGCAGGCAGCCTGCATATCATAGCTAACCGCATTTACTGCACCCACCGCATGAGAAATAATATTACTTGTAGCTGGAAAGATTAAGTCAGGTGTAATTGTAGCACAAATTATTAATTCAATCTCTTGGGGATCTGTATTGGTTTTCTCTAAGAGTCCTTCAACAGCTTTAATACCCATGAATGAGCTTCCTTTTCCCTCCTCTTTTAAGATTCTTCTTTCCTTGATACCCGTTCTAGTAGTAATCCACTCATCACTCGTATCCACCATTTTTTCTAACTCAGCATTTGTGAGTACATATTCAGGCACATAACCATGAACTCCAGTTATTGCTACACACGTTTTCATCATTAATAAAGATTTTTATGTTTTAAGTACATGGATGTATAGTTTTGAGCAATTTGTGTCAAATTGTTATAAGCTATGACAAAATTTTTGCTAGTCTATATCACATTAGAATTAGGAGGATAGCTTTCTGTCTTAGGGCTATGATTAACCCTGCTGTTTTAGCGCTTTCTTAGACGTTATCTATCAGTAGTAAATTGTATGTAGGTAATACGTATTTCTTCAAGATGGGCTTGTATTTGCCATTTTTTTCTACAAGTTCCTTGCTAGCTTACGAAGAAGTTCGTGTAGTAACCACCTTACTCTTTAAATAGATACTTCTAGTATAAAGTCTATCTTCCTCCTTCAAGTAAAAAATCATATGTATAGGCTACTATGCACGCTATAAATAAAAATTTCCACCTAGCTAAGCGCTTTCTTCTCCATGACTACTTTGCCTTTGTAATAGAGTTTGTCCTCATACCAGAATGCTCTATGGGGCAAGTGTGATTCCCCTGTCGCAGGGCAGATAGCAAAGCTAGGTAAATGTGCTTTGTAGTGCGTCCTTCTTTTGTCTCTTCTTGCTTTTGAAATCTTATGCTTTGGATGCGCCATTGTTTTTAATTCTTTATAGTTAAACAGTACTTATATTTATTCTATTGTATATGGGCATACCTTCTAGAAATTTTGTCATCCTTTGTAACTACTCTTCTTGAAACCTAGGATGTAGTTTCTTCATGGGTACTGATAAATTAATAAAGTCATGTATGTGTTGTGCTATATTAATGGTAGATTCACTTCGGCTAACCGTGTACATATCTTCACATAACTCCTTGTTTTCATCTCCTAGCCTAAAGATAACCCTTCTTCCTATATTAATAGGATAGTCAAACTTTTCTAAACTTCGGTCACACGTAAGTTCAACGGCTCCCTCTATAGTAAATAATAGCTGGGTGAGTGTGGGCTTTTTATCTACCTTCACTTTTACAATCACTGTACCCTTTTCGAGTAGATTATTTTCAAGAAGCTTGAAAAAAGACTCATCGAGTTCATAAACAAGCTCCTCGTCTCTATCATTAGGCTTAACGATAGATATATCAAATTTTCTCAAATTTTTCAAGCTATCTCTCCTTAATTAATAAGGCGACAAATCTAGCAAATAATTTTGTAAAGTAGAAGTTCAATATTTTTTTGCTACGTATTGAGTAGGTGGAAACACACTGTGGTTGCCTCCAGACCACCGTTCATTCGGTGCAGCATGGGGAAGCAGTCCGTGCTAGGCGAACCAGAAAGCCGAACCAAACTACTGAGCGGAGACTGAAAATGCAGGCAAAGGAAAGCGGAGAATAGGTTGAACTAACGTGAAGCTTCGAAGTAAAATAGCGTTAGGAGCTGCGAAACCAAGGGATACGCACTGGTATGGCCCATAGGAAATCAAGGGGGTTGCAGCGATGCAAGATAAGCGAGTTATTGATATTGGTTGCAGCCCGTAGGGGAATCGAACCCCTGTTTCCAGGATGAAAACCTGGCGTCCTAACCCCTAGACGAAGGGACCGTAGAACGTTTATCATTTCAAATTCAAAATCCGATTGATAAGGAATCTCAATTGAGATTCCTTAT
>JAKSDE010000479.1 GCA_022360235.1 Cytophagales bacterium | reverse complement strand
CCAACACCCGCCTATCAACCCCCCCACCTCCGGCTCTACGCCTCTGATTCATCCAGCTCCCCGCGGGCGCGGAGCTCCTGCAGCTTAATTTCCAGCTTCTTCACAGTTTCCTGTACCTCCCGAGCCCGTGCCACCTTGGACTCCACCTCAGCGGTATCCAGCTTCACCTGGCGGGCAAGTTCTTCGCGCTACTCCTCCGGGGATAGCTTCCCCTTGGCTGCCTCCACCTCTAAGGACACTTTCTGTGGGTGGGGGTGGGTTGGAGAGTTGTGGTAAAGTTGTGGTGTGGAGGTGGGGTTGGGGGGCGGGGTGAGGCTGGGGGGCATGGGCGTGCAAAACACGTTGCCACCGACTGCCCTACATGCATGATGCATGCACACGTTTCGACACAGGCCACAGCAACCACCGCAGCCCGGTTGCCATCAGACAGTCCGGTAGCAGCCAGCCTCCCCTTGCAGCAAACAGGCTCTCAAACAACAGCCAGCGGCAATCCCACGTGCAACACCCTTCCACCCATCTCGTAACCTCCCACCACCCTACCCACGCACCCCCCCAGCACCCCACAGGGGAAATACCACCGCACCTTCTCCTCCGCTTCCACCAGTTCCGCCGCCAGCTTCAGCGCGCGGGCGCTGGCGGGCTTGGCAGCCACCTTCTCCTCACCTTCCTCCACCTCCCGATCAACTGTACGTATGTCGGACTCCAGGCGGGCTGCTTCCGCCGCCAGCGCACCCTACTCCGACCTTAGCTGCTGGTACTCCTGGGGCACGTTCCCACCAAGTTGCTGAACGCAGATTGCCACGTCAGCTTGCGTCGTGCTCAGCTCTTGCGTCAGCTGCGAGGGAGTGGGGTGTGGTGTGGTGGGGTGGGGTGCGGTAGGTTCGATGTAGTTTCGGGTGGCTCTTGCGCCGTGTGCCTACTATGATTGGGGCAGCTATGGTGTGGCACTACGGCGATTATGACCGCTAGTTTTATTGCAGCGTATGACAGCTGCCTCCTTTGGGAGGCAAACCCACTCCTTGGCCGCCTTGGTTCCTGGCTGGT
>JAKSDE010000390.1 GCA_022360235.1 Cytophagales bacterium | reverse complement strand
CCCTTACAGCTAGCAGTCATCCGTGGCGATAAAGCCTTAGTAGCATTCCTACTAGACCGCAACGCCGATGTCAATGCAACAGATGAGCAGGGGCAAACGCCCTTACAGCTAGCAGTCATCCGTGGCGATAAAGCCTTAGTAGCATTCCTACTAGACCACAACGCCGATGTCAATGCAGCAGATGAGCAGGGGAAAACACCCTTGCATAGGGCAGCCTTGAAAGGTCACCCAGAGGTAGCTTCTGTATTGATAGCGCATGGAGGTGAGGTCAATGCAACAGATAAGGAGGGTGAAACGCCCTTGCACTGGACAGCCGCAAGTCGAAGTAAAGAAGTAGCCCTACTTCTCCTAAGACATGGAGCACTTATTGAGGCAAAAGATAAAATAGGCAAAACGCCCTTACAGCTAGCAGCCATCCGTGGCGATGAAGCCTTAGTAGCATTCCTACTAGACCACAACGCCGATGTCGAAACAGAAGATAAGATGGGCAGGACCCCTTTGCACGATGCAGCCATATATAATCGCAAAGAGATAGCAGTACGCTTGTGGGAAGGAGGAGCATCTATTGAGGCAAAAAATATTTTTGGGAGTACGCCCCTACACGTGGCAGCTCTAAGAGGTAGCGAAGAGGTAGCCACTTATCTGCTAAGCAAAGGGGTAGCATTTGTCCTAGATAAGTTTGACCTAACCCCTTTGCACTATGCAATTATAGGCGGCCAAGAACGCATGGTAGTACTTCTTTTAGACCAGAGAGCACCTATTGAGGCACCAGATATTTTTGGTAAAACGCCCTTATACTGGGCGGTCAATTCTGATAATATAGAAATAAAAAAAGTGCTTTTATATGCAGGAGCGTGCCTCGACAGGCAAGATGACGAAGGTCAAACGCCGCTACATTTACTCGCCCAAAAAGGTAAATATTCCTTATTGAAGGAGCTATTAACCATGGTTGAAGATAAATTTAATCAAGAAGCCAACATACTCACTGACCGGTTAATTGAGGGTGATACTACCTTCATCCCACAAAGTATGCAACAGGAGGCATCGCAACCGCCCCATGAAAACCGGCAAGTAATACCAGGAAGTGCAGCGATGAAGATAGCAGCGATCTTAAGGCAATCAGCGTGGTTAGCAATTGTAAATGTTAAAAATAAAGAAGGGAATACTTTCGTAAAGTGTTTAGAGGATAAGCTCAATCAGCTAAGCACCAACGAAGAAGCAATGCTCAGTGAGGAAGATAGACTTGATGCATGTACCATAAAGGAAATTCTAGAGATGCTCCATGAATAACTTCCAGCGAGCGATAACGTTGGGTAGGTTCACTCCCCTTTTCCTATATTCGAAACTCGGATGGAGTAGCCAAGGGGTTTGACAGGAACTAAGAACTCAGAACTCAGAAAAGGAACGACTACCTAAAACGTTTTCTTTGTATGCTTTTTTTAGGAAGCTTCCATTTAGTAAGTAGATGCATGGCTATAGTCAACATAAGTAATAGGAGAAAGAGTACAGGTAACATCGTCTTATCCCCTACCTGCCTTGTATAGATCGCAAGTACTATAAAAGCTAGGTTAACCAGTCCGAGCAGGACAGTTGTTTGGGCGTGGTTAAGCCCCCATCTGGTGATTAGATGATGCAAGTGTAGTTTATCAGGGGTAAAAGGCGATCTTCGCTGGAAAACTCTAATAGTAAATACTCGTAAGGTATCGTAAAGCGGGATAATTAAAACACTTACAGAAGCAAAAATAGAAGCACGGAAGTGATAGGGATAGTCGCCAGGGAGCAAGTCGTTATAATTGATAAAGGCGATCGCTAAAATTGCTAAGGTAAAACCTATAAAAAGAGAACCTGTGTCTCCCATAAATAGCTTAGAGGGAAACCAGTTATATTGCAGGAAGGCTAGGATAGCACCTGTCAAGCTTAGGGCGAGTGCAGCTAGTATGTAATAGTCATTTAAATAAAACCAAACCCCAAAACTTGTCGCTGCGATCGCACCTACGCTCCCTGCCAATCCATCTAGGCCATCAATCAAGTTAAAGGCATTGGTAATCACAATAATAGTCAATAGGGTGACTGCTAGGGATAGCATGGTAGGCATCTCATGGATGCCTAAAAATCCATAAAGATAGACAAGTCGAATATCTAAGAGGTAAAAAACAACACAACCAGCGATCATCTCTACCACTAGTTTATAAATCGGCTTTACAGGAATGAGATCATCTCTCGCACCTGTGAGCATCATAAGGGTGGATACTGCTAACAAATATTTAATTGCTTTTAGTTCAGCCCAAGGCATCCATAATAATAGTGCAACAACAGTTGCTAAAAAGATGGCCAACCCTCCCATAGAAGGCATTTTAGTTTTATGAATTTTACGCCTGCCCGGCCTTTCTAAAATATCTCTTTTCTTGAAAACACTAATAATCAAAGGAATGACAAAGAAAGCTATCACAAATGCAGACACTATGGAGGCAAGTAGTACTTTCATCTCTTAAGAAGCTTATGACCTGCGTCGATCTTGTAGCTCATCTAGATGGGAAGAATTATAGCGCGCTAAGCACCTTCTCCTTTAAGACAAAGATATACGTTTAAACTTTGTGTTGTATGTTGCTTGACCTGCTATTTTCTTCTAGATAGTGGAATGCAAACAGCGCGTTAAAGAATGCATAGAATTGGTTAGTATGGTGAGCCTCGAGGTAGGTATCTGTCATAAAAGCGGATGACAGAAATAGCAGCAGGGCACAATATATAAACTTCTTTTGCTTAAAGGCTACTATTGTTGGATAAAGCAACACGGTGATCAGTAAGAGTATACCCACTATTCCAAACTTCGCAGTGGTCTGCAAAAACTGGTTATG
>JAKSDE010000268.1 GCA_022360235.1 Cytophagales bacterium | reverse complement strand
CTGCCATCTCATTTACAGCAGGCAAAGAACGTTTTTTTTCGTTCTCTACTTCGTGACACACAGAACCCGGAACTTAGAACTCGAATTAGTAATAGCAAAAAGAGCAACCCCCTGAATCAGTATGCTTTGGCAAAGACTACCCGTTTCTTAGAAGGCTTTCCTGTATAAATGCATGTACCGTTTTCTTCTTTTGCGGCTAAAGGTATACATCGAATAGTAGCCTTGGTTTCTGTCTTAATTTTTTCTTCTGTTTCAGTAGTTCCATCCCAATGCGCCATCACAAAGCCGCCTCTCCTTTCAATCACTTCTTTAAACGCTTCGTACGTATCAACGTTTGTCGTATTGGCTTCTCTAAAATGAAGTGCTCGTTGATAAATATTCTTTTGGATAGCATCTAGTAACACTTTTATGGCTTTTCCTACTCCTTCCATAGGAACCACTTCCTTTTCTTTGGTATCCCTTCTTGCCAACTCAACTGTATTGTTTTGTAGATCTTTCGGTCCAATAGCTAGTCTTATAGGAATTCCTTGTAGCTCATACGCTGCAAACTTCCAACCAGGCTTGTGCGTATCTCGGTCGTCAAACTTTACAGAGATGCCCTGGGCTTCTAAATCAGTTTTAATGCGGGCGACTTTCTCTGCAATAGCATGTAGCTCTGCTTTACTTTTATAGATAGGTATTATAACCACTTGTATAGGAGCTAGTCGAGGAGGAAGTACCAGGCCATCATCATCTGAATGCGTCATAATAAGTGCACCTATCAGACGTGTAGTGACCCCCCAGGAAGTTCCCCATACATAAGCTAACTTACCTGCTTTATTAGCAAAGGTTACATCAAAAGCTTTGGCAAAATTTTGTCCTAAAAAATGCGAAGTGCCTGCTTGTAAAGCTTTACCATCTTGCATCAAGGCTTCAACGCAGTAGGTTACTTCGGCCCCTGCAAACTTTTCGTTTTCCGTCTTTATTCCCTTTAAGACAGGTATTCCCATATCGTTTTCTACGAAGTCAGCATAGATAGCCAACATTTGCATCGCCTCTTTTTGCGCCTCTTCTTTCGTAGCATGAGCTGTATGCCCTTCTTGCCACAAGAATTCTGCGGTTCTGAGGAAGAGTCGTGTTCGCATCTCCCATCGTACCACATTAGCCCATTGGTTGATTAATAAAGGCAGATCTCTATAAGACTGAATCCAATTTTTATAGGTATTCCATATAACAGCCTCTGAGGTAGGCCTAATGATTAGCTCTTCTTCTAGCTTTGCTGCAGGGTCAACCACCAAATCCTGTCTATCTTCAGTATTTTTTAATCGATAATGCGTTACCACAGCACACTCCTTTGCAAATCCTGCTACATGTTCTGCTTCTCTACGGAGATAAGATTTAGGAATGAAAAGAGGAAAATAAGCATTAGTATGACCCGTGTCCTTGAACTTCTTGTCAAGCAGCGATTGCATTTTTTCCCATATAGCATAGCCATATGGTTTGATGATCATACAGCCTCGTATAGGAGAGTTTTCGGCTAAAGATGCTTTCTTAACTAACTCATTATACCAGCCTGAATAGTTTTCTTCTCTTTTAGGTAAAGCTTGGCTCATATACTATAGATTAAAACGGAAAAACTCTGTAAAAATAGCACAAATAATAGACCTATATCAACCATCCTTATCAATTAATCAGTCGTTATATATTTTAAATAATCTATACCATAAAATACTCAGAGATATATTATAAAAATAATTAATTTAATTTTCTGCTATATAGCCTTAATTTATCTAATTTTCAAATTTTTATTTAAAATAATTTTTGATATTAATTTTTCTTTTGTAATATTGTCGAAAATAAAATTTAATACTAACATAAATTTTTAACAAAAAAATTAATAAAACAATGAATAAAAAATTATTATTAGCATTAGCAATAGGATGTTTAGCAACATTCCTTGCTTGTAGAAAACAAGATTCCTTAAAACAGCATGAAGGTAACAACCCAAAGCCTCAAGGGAAGGGGGATATAAAAACACCAGAACCACGCTTTAAGAAGAATAGACAGAATAGAGGCTTAAAACAAGATGAAGACGGCGAACCTAGGGGGTTTAAAGTAACAAGAAGTGAAGAGGATAGCTGCTATTACATCGAGCAAGAGGTGAAATTTGGTAGCGGGATTGGAAAGCTTCAACTTTGCTGTAAGAGGGTGGATGAAGAAAAACTAGACGGAAATACTTATCCCGTAGTTCAACTACAACCATATCCTCAACTAGGAGGAGAAGCTGAAGAAGCCAAAGTTTACATATGGGAAGACGGAAAGCTTTTACCTAAGAAAAGAGGCTCAGAACCTAAGTTAGCAAACTCAGTAAAGAAAAGAAAAAACAAAAATAGCCGTACTGTTGGAAGTAAAGAGTATGTAGTTGTAGGAATAATAAATATGCTCCAAAAAGGTAAAACTTACGAGGTAGTTACACTAGCACTGGAGCTGGAGAAGAACCAGCAACTTGGAGATGTAGTTATACCAGCAGCAGAAGTGGATAGTCAAGGAAGAGAAGAAGCAGGAGAAAATAAGAAAAATGAAGGTTCAGCAGGCGCTGAACAAGGAGGTAATGTAGGCGCTGCACAAGTAGATGGAGATGATGGTAGTTCCCGAGACAGAGCAGTAACACACGATCAAAGATCAGCAGTCGGTCAAGGACCAGCAGACGGTGAAGTAAATACTGTTAATGTTCAACCAAAGGAGGATAGCAGCCAAGAATTAAAAACACCAGCAACAGGTGATCAAAGATCAGCAGACGGTGAAGTAAATACTGTTAATGTTCAACCAAAGGAGGATAGCAGCCAAGAATTAAAAACACCAGCAACAGGCGATCAAAGATCAGCAGGTGGTAGCGATCAAGTAACAGGAGAAAGAGTCAATAAGGCGAAAAGGAGGGAGAAATCCAGTAATGGTAATGGTGGTAAAGATGGTAGGGGTAGAGGTAATGGTAGTAGGAGCACAAAACAATAATGTATTTAGAGGATTTCCATGGCGGGCCCGCCATGGAAATCAATTTTTCTTTTCCATATATTCTTCCCCTGGCAGCTACTTTTATAGGCTAGACAACGCAAGAACACCCCCATTATACTACAACATAGCTTTTTATTCTTGAACATACCTTGGCTATGCAAATTTTCTACAGCCCCCTATCGAAACCTGAAACCCAGAACTAAAAAAATCGAGCGTTATTAAGGGTCCGACTAGATAGTCGGCCCTTAACAAGTATTAAATACTGTGTTTTTAGACTTGAAATGACTATCTTAGCTCACAAAAACTTATTTATAGAGTAACAATATTTGCAAGAAAAACCTGGAGGGCACTCCAAAACCTGGCAAAAAATAGATAGCTCCTAGACTACTGCCAAACGCATCAAAATCCGTTCATATAACCTATCAAGAAGGGATGTAACCTAGTTTTGCAACAGTCTCCATACTATAGATCCGCCTTTGAAAAATGGCGTTCAGAAATTCTCAGCGAAGTGCGTCCAAAAATTGGCTTGTCTGAGGAGCGCAGCGACGAGTTTGCCAATTTTTAGCCCGTAGGGCAAGAATTTTAGCCATTTTTCAACAGCGGTGACTTTTTTTGCCTACTTTTTTGTGTGGTAGACAAAAAAGTAGGGCCCCCGGCAGGGGAACAAAAAGTAAGGGCTAAGCCCGATAAATGACGAACTTAGCCTGTTGCCAAACGCATCAAAAATAGAGTCATCGAGCGTTATTAAGGGGTGACTAGATAGAAAAAAATTTCACGCCAGCACTGGATATACATAACAAGGGATAACTGCTGTTTAGCCCCTCGCTCCTAGCTCAATGGCTTGCATATTACTAATCACTTTTTCCTTCATCTCAAAACGCAAAAGGGTACGAATTTTATGAAAGCCATACTTGCCTGCAGCGCCAGGGTTAAGATAAAGCAATGGCTGGTGTTTAGGATCATGCATCACACGAAGAATGTGAGAATGACCACATACAAAAATGTGAGGTATACTTTTCTTGAGCGTTTCTATTATGCTAGGCGTATATTGGGGAGGCTTGCCACCTATATGGGTAATCCAAACTTCTAATCCCTCGCATAAAAAGTGTTGATCTGATGGATAATTAACGCGAATATCTTTGCCATCAATGTTACCGCATACAGCACGTAAAGGCTTGAATGCTTTCAACTGCTCTACCACTTCTATAGTACCAATATCTCCTGCATGCCATATTTCATCACAGGCATCAAAATATCGGAAGACCTTCTCGTCTAAGTAGCCATGGGTATCAGAAAGAATGCCTATTTTCATACGTATCCTAAAAATTTCAATATAGCTTCGCCACTTTGCACTGATACAAATAACTGACAAATAGCTTAATTTTGGAAGCGTTATGAAGCAGGTAGCGATTCGCTACGAGCATCCTAAGTGCGTATTTAATCTTTCTTAAAATCAATGGACCTAGAAAAGCATCTTAAAGAGGGCATTCAACAAGCTTTCCAACAGGAATTTAGTGCAGCGATTTCTTTAGAAGACATCCAACTGCAGCCGACGCGGAAAGAATTTGAAGGGTCACATACTTTTGTAACTTTCCCCTTCCTAAAAATTGCGAAGCAAAGCCCTGAGGAAGTTGCTGAAAGGATTGGAGCATTTCTAAAAAATCATACTAGCATCGTTGCATCCTTCAATGTTGTAAAAGGTTTTTTAAACATCGTCCTAGCAGATCAAACATGGCTTGAACAGCTAGAAGCCATAGGAAAGGAGGCGCATTGGGGGTTTCTGCCTGCTAAAAGACAAAAGGTAGTCATTGAATTTTCTTCGCCTAACACGAATAAACCGCTCCACCTTGGCCATTTAAGAAATAATTTTCTAGGCCATGCCATTGCTAACATCTTAAAAGCTACAGGCTATGAAGTGTACAAAGTAAATCTTGTTAATGATCGGGGCATTCATATCTGCAAATCTATGGTGGCTTATCAACAATTTGGTAAGGGAGAAACGCCCGAAACTTCAGGCATGAAAGGTGATCACTTGGTAGGGAAGTATTACGTAAAATTTGATCAGGAATATAAGAAACAGCTAGCAGCCCAGAAGTCAGCAGGCAAAGCAAACAAAGAAGTCCCTTTGCTGTTAGCAGCACAAGCGATGCTTAAAAAATGGGAAGAAGGGGACGAAGAGGTAGTAGCACTTTGGAAGAAAATGAATAATTGGGTGTATGAAGGGTTCGATACAACCTATAAGCAACTAGGAATTACTTTTGATCATATTTATTACGAGTCACAAACCTATTTACTTGGTAAGGATATCGTAGCAGAAGGGCTAGCGCAAGGTGTCTTTTATAAAAAAGTAGATGGCTCGGTATGGGTAGACTTAACCGAGGAAGGCTTAGATGAAAAATTGGTATTAAGAGCCGATGGTACCTCAGTGTACATTACACAAGACATGGGTGCAGTTGATTTGCGCTTTCAAGATTATCATTTTGATAAGACGATCTATGTAGTAGGAAGTGAGCAAGATTATCATTTTGATGTCTTATTCACCATTTTGAAAAAGTTAGGACGGCGCTATGCGCTACACCATCTTTCCTATGGAATGGTTGATCTGCCCACAGGGAAAATGAAGTCGAGGGAGGGAACAGTTGTGGATGCTGATAATTTGATTGAAGAGATGGTACGTACTGCTGAGGTTCGTACCAAAGAGCTAGGTAAAATCGAAGGATTCTCGGAGGAGGAAGCAAAGCAACTTTATCACAGGCTAGCGATGGGCGCGCTCAAATACTTTCTTTTAAAAGTAGAGCCTAAAAAACGATTATTATTCAATCCACAAGAATCTATTGACTTTCAAGGCAATACGGGGCCATTTATTCAATACACGTATGCGCGTATCGCTGCTATTTTACGCAAAGCGAAGCAAGAGGGAGCTATCAAAGAGCTAGATGTTAGAAATATTAGTAACTTACATGCTACTGAGAGAGCGGTAATTATTCAACTTTATCGGTTTCCTGAAAAATTACGAGAAGCCGCTGAGACCTATGCACCTTCTGTCATTGCCCAGTATGTCTTTGATTTAGCCAAAGTATATAACAGGCTGTACGCTGAAGTATCTATTTTACATAAAAAGCATGCCTCCCTGAAAAGATTCAGAGTCTATCTCTCTGCTATTGTAGCTCGTATGATTCAAAGAAGTATGAAATTACTAGGCATCGATATGCCCGAGAGAATGTGATACGCTTGTACTTCACAAGGCTGCCTATTTTAGTCGACCCTTAATAACACTCGATCGTGCTATTTTTGACGCGTTTGGCAGCAGGCTAATGTTCATGGCTTTGCTGATTTACTATTCCTCTTGTTGTTCGGGTATAGCTATGAAAACTTCGCTGTACTATAGTACATAGTTCTTCTAAGCTTATTGCTTCAATGTTTTCAGCGATCTTATAGCGCTCATTACCCGCATACACCACAAAGCATTGGGTTGGTTTGATATCTTTTATGGCATGATAAAATCCTCTATCAGGACGGGCTGTAAGACCTCTCTTTATCTCAATAGCCCACAAGCCCAAATCCTTAGGCAATTCTAAGACTAAATCTATTTCAGCTCCGCTGCTGCTACGATAAAAACTCACGCGACTCCTATCAGGCAAGACAGACACAAGATTTTCAATCACAAATCCTTCAAAACTACTACCCACTACAGGATGGCTAGCTAGATTACTGTAAGATGCTAAACCTAGTAAAGCATGTAGCAAGCCTGTATCTCTTATATAAATTTTAGGTGATTTTACCTGTCTTTTAGCAATATTCGCGGAAAATGGCTGAAGGCGACGCACTAGCAGTAAGTCAACTAGCAAATCCACATATTTGCTTATTGTGGGTACGCTGACAGCAAGACTAGCAGCAAGTCGTGAAGCATTTAGTAGTCCTCCTTGCGTATGGGCAAGCATGGTCCAGAAACGCTCAAGGGTTTCAGCTGGAATACGAAAACCGAATTGTGGAATATCTCTCTCGAGGTAAGTGCGGATAAAATTCTTTCTGAAGATCAAACTATCTTGATCATTATTAGCTAAATAACTACCAGGGAATCCACCACGCAGCCACAGGGTGTTGTAATAGTCCTCTCTACGAGTAGCTACTTCTGATAGGTTGAGTGGATTAAGGGGAATGTACTCAATCCTTCCAGCAAGGCTTTCGCTGGATTGTTTTAATAACTCTACTGAAGCTGATCCAAGAATTAAATAGCGTCCTGTTGGATTACCTGCTCTTCTAGCACGATCAATAAGCCCGCGTAGCGTCTGAAATAGTTCAGGCACG
>JAKSDE010000417.1 GCA_022360235.1 Cytophagales bacterium | reverse complement strand
TTCACTTAACCACCGCGCCATTGCTCTACCCTACCCGGGTTCCGAGTTCCGGATTTCGATAGGGGACTGTAGAAAACACTCCTTTTCCCGTCAAAAAGTTGCTCAATACACCTCAATACAACCCACCTAAAACTCGAAACTCAGAACTTGAAACTAGGAACTAGGAACTCAGATTGTCACTCGCTACTAAAACAGGGAAGAGGCAAGAAATGTTTATCTACATGGAGCGCTGCTATGCCGGGTAATTCTCTTCCTTCGATGTAGGCAAGTAGAGCGCCTCCTCCTGTAGAGATATACGATACCTTATCACTAAACCCTAGGCTATTAAGAGCAGCTGCCGATTGCCCTCCTCCTACTAATGAGAAGGCTCCTTTTTCTGTAGCTTTTACAACGGCTTTTGCAATGGCTTTGGTTCCTTTGTTAAAGTTGGGCATTTCAAAAACACCCATAGGGCCGTTCCATAAAATAGTTCGTGCGTTTTGAATAATCGTTGCAAACTTTTTTTGCGTTTCAGGACCGATATCTAGCCCTATCCATCCTTCCTGAACTATCTTACCATCGGAGATAGCGATAGTAGCTTCATTAGTAAAACAGTCTGCCACGACAATATCCGCTGGTAAAAACAAATTAATGCCTTTCTTGGCAGATTTTTCGAGCAATTGGGAGGCAAGTTTGATATAGTCTTCTTCTAATAGAGAAGCACCGACGCTTCCTCCAAGGGCCTTTTGAAAAGTGTAGGACATCCCTCCTCCAATAAGTAGGTTGTCTACCTTTTCTAATAAATTTTCAATAAGTACAATCTTATCTGAAACTTTGGCTCCCCCTATGATAGCTGTGAAAGGTCTTTCTATATTTTTTAAAACTCTATTTGCATTCTCTAATTCTGCCTGCATTACATAGCCTGCTATTTTCTCTTTGAAATACTGCGCGATAGTCGAAGTAGAAGCATGAGAGCGATGTGCTGTAGCAAAAGCATCATTGATGTATACCTCTCCTAATGTTGCAAGCGCTTTTGCAAAAGTTTCATCCCCTGCTTTTTCTTCTGGATGGAATCTTAGGTTCTCTAATAAGAGTATTTCGCCGGGTTTCAATGCTTTACTTTTCTTCTGTGGATCAGGCCCTACGCAATCTTTGGCGAAGTGTACTTTTGTATTAAAAGTGTTAGTTAAATAGTGAACTAAATGCTTCAAAGAAAACCGCTCTTCATAGCCGCCTTTCGGCCTTCCTAAATGTGACATGAGGATAGCTGCTCCTCCTTTATTTAACACTTTCTGAATAGTTGGAATAGTGGCTTTCATCTTTGTGTCATCTGTAATTTGAAAATTGCTATTCAACGGCACATTGAAGTCTACCCTTATGAGTGCTCTTTTGTTTTTGAAGCTATAGTCTTTAATGTATTGTATCATCTAAATAAGCTATTAATAATTCTTATTATCTCTGAATTTCTGCTAAAAGTAAGAAACCGCGGCTCTTTTTAGGCGATCATTAATGGCCTTTCCCAGTCCCTTATCTGGAACATAGGCTGCTAATATAACATCGATAGGCAACTGGTCAAGTGTTCTTAGTGAAGAAAAGAGATTTTTTGCTGCCTCGTCTAAGTTAGAGGAGGGTGAAAGGACTGCTTGATTTTTAACCTCAACAGCGGGATAGTACTTATCAAAAGAGAGAATTCCTAAGTTTTTGTGCGCATTTTGCCTGATGAGTGCTTGAATATCTCCGATGATCAGGGGCACACGAGGTGCATAATGGCTTTCTAGCCTGCCTGGCGATCGAGGGTTGGAAGTAGCATGCTTCACCCCTGTTACGGGGCCGATGACTTTTTCTATGGCTTCAACACTAATTCCTCCGAGACGGTGAAGGGTAGGTTGGCCTTGTTCAAAACCGATAATAGTAGACTCAATGCCAACTTGGCAATTTCCTCCCTCTAGTGTATAGGGTATCTTCCCGCCTAGTTGATCATTGACGTGCTGCACTGTGGTAGGGCTTATGTAGCCAAATGGGTTGGCACTAGGAGCTGCTAGAGGAAATGATAAGAGGGAAAGCAACTTGCGTGTCAGTTGATGACTAGGAATTCTGACACCTACTGTTGGCAATCCAGCTGTTACCAAGTCAGGTATTTGTGACTTTTTCTCCAGGAGCAGTGTTAAGGGTCCTGGCCAAAAGATGTTGGCTAATTGGCGTGCTTGGGGAGGAAATTGCTTTACAAAACTTTTTATGCTATCTATGGAACTAGCATGAACGATGAGGGGATCAAAGCTAGGACGATTCTTAATTTTAAATATTTGCAAGATGACGTCTTCGTTATAAGCATTCCCCGCCAATCCGTAAACGGTCTCGGTAGGAATGGCTACTACTTTACCCGCTGTCAGTAATTGTTGTGCTTTTAAGATAGTGGGATCAATAATAGGCAATGTTTTTGTTTCTTTTAGGGTTGTTGAAGAAAGATATTAACTTTTGTAAAGTTACACAAACACCTTTTTATTTTCGCCATAATGTCTCTCTTAGTCATTTCTTCTATGAATGAAATTTATTACTTTTCTGAGGATACTGATTTTTCACTTAAGAACCCTCAACGGACTTCTGGTTGGATTTGTGATGTCATTAAAAAAGAAGGGTTTACTTTAACTAACCTAAATTTCATTTTTTGCTCAGATCGCTATTTATATGATAAAAATGTAACGTATTTAGGTCATGATACGCTCACAGATGTCATTACTTTCGATCAATCCGAAGCCACTGCAACAGTAGAAGGAGATATTTATATCAATATCGAGCGGATAAATGAAAATAGTCTGATTTATCAAACTTCTTTTTGTAGCGAACTTCATAGAGTTATGATTCATGGTGTTCTTCATCTCTTGGGCTATAATGATAAAGATGGCGAAGCACAAAAAGAGATGCGCCTCAAGGAAACGACTTATTTAGCTACGCTTGGTTTACTATAACCTATATTCCGCATGACAGAGCTAATCTTAGTTCCTAGTTGTGTGTCCAGCAAAGGCTGGTATTTTCAGCAGGAGATAGCCCTGCCAGGTTAAAAGTCCAAACCTGTAGCTTGGGTAGCAGCATGGCCAGAAATCAAGAGGTTGAAGCCTACCGACAAACTCACCGTCAGGGTGAGGCGAAGTATTAGGTCGTAGGGAAAACGAATACATAGGGGGCCTCGAAAACTATAGCCTCGAAGGTTGAGCCCGCGGCCGTAGGGCGAAAACAACATGTTCCTACGAAAATGGACCGACACGTATGAACACTTCGGCGGGGTGATAGTGACGACATGATACTATAGGAGCTACTGAGCCACTGGAGAAGCCCTGCTCATCCCAGCGAGAAAGA
>JAKSDE010000496.1 GCA_022360235.1 Cytophagales bacterium | reverse complement strand
GAGTTCTGAGTTCCGAGTTCTGAGTTCTGAGTTCCGAGTTCTGAGTTCCGAGTTCTGAGTTCCGAGTTCTGAGTTCCGAGTTCTGAGTTCCGAGTTCTGAGTTCTGAGTTCCGAGTTCTGAGTTCCGAGTTCCGAGTTCTGAGTTCTGAGTTCCGAGTTCTGAGTTCGAGTTCTGAGTAAGGATATATTCATAAGGTAGCAGGCCTTTGAGGGCCTTGCGTCTCTTTGCATAATTGTAAGCTGTGACATTTGTAGAACAACTACAGGGCAACGTGCATTATATACAAGCTTAAACTTGTCTACTAACATCAAAAGCTTCTAAGTAATCGGCTACTCTTTGTGCAAACATACCTCCTAGGGCACCATCGATGACTCTATGATCATAAGAATGAGAGAGAAACATTTTATGACGGATAACGATCGCATCTCCTTGGGGTGTTTCTATAACAGCTGGTTTTTTCACGATAGCGCCTAGCGCTAAAATAGCTACTTGAGGCTGCATAATAATAGGAGTCCCCATCAAATTTTTAAAAGAGCCTATATTAGATACTGTGTAAGTGGCATCTGCTAACTCATCTGGATTAAGTTGGTTAGCACGTGCGCTATCTGCTAGTGCTTTGACCTTGCTAGCCAAGGCTACTAGACTTAATTGATCCGCATCTTTGATAACAGGCACGATCAAGTTACCCGTAGAAAGAGCTACTGCCAGTCCAATATTAATCGCTTTTTTCTTGATAATTTGATCTCCCTGTACTGAAGCATTAATCATCGGAAAATCTTTAATCGCTTTCACAATCGTTTCGATAAAAATAGGGGTGTAGGTAAGTGGAATACCTTCTTTTTGTTTGAAAGCTGCTTTATGCTGGTCTCTCCAATATACAATGTTGCTGACATCGGCTTCTACAAAGGAAGTTACATGGGGGGCTACTCGCTTTGATGTGACCATCCGTTCGGCAATCATCTTTCGCATCCTATCCATTTGAATGATTTCATCCTGCGGTGAAGTAGCTACGGCTGCGCTTGGCGTAGCTATAGAAGGAACTTGTTTATCTTTTTCAAGGTAGGTGACAATATCTTTTTTCGTAATTCTTCCCTCTTTGCCTGTTCCAGGAATTTGACCTAGCTCTTGAGGGGAAATATTTTCTTGTTTAGCGATACTTCGAACAAGAGGAGAGTAAAATCTTCCAGGGATAGTACGACGTAGTGACTGATGCGGCTGCGCATCTATCTGTTCTCGTGTTAGGTTAGGTGGACTTGTATCCACAGGGGAGACAGGGGCTTCTCCTTCTTTGTTTGTAGTAGGTTCTTCAAGCATGGTAGCAATTAGAGCAATCGGTTTGCCTATGGCTACCACTTCTCCTTCTTTAGCTAATATTTTCTTGAGAACGCCTGGGTAGGCTGTAGGGATTTCTGTATCTACTTTATCGGTGGCTACTTCTAGAATCGATTCCTCTTCTTTCACTGTTTCGCCTTCTTGCTTGAACCAGTGAAGGGTTGTCGCTTCTATCACACTCTCTCCCATCCTGGGCATAACCATGACTACCTCTCTCATTGTGTGTTTTTTATGCATGCTATTCTGATGAATACAAATTTAACACTTTCACAGTTTATTGGATGATTGGGTTGTTTACTGGTTGATTGGGGATGACATTGTATCCTTCATTTTTTCCTGGCTAAAAGTCGGTAGGTAACTTTAGGTTTTATTACACACTTGAGCAGCCTTGCTGGGTAGTATGCGTTAGTAATGTTTGTCGCAATAGATTGAGTAAAGCAATAGCGGTCAATTGAATGTTAGTCAGGCGATCATTGCCTAATTGTAGCTTTTTAGTGTAGGTAACCTTACCATCAGTCAGGGCAATCCATACAGTTCCTACCGGCTTTTTATAACTACCCCCACTCGGTCCTGCTATACCACTGTTGGCCAAGCCAATATCTGTTTTAAATTTCTTACGAACCTTTTGGGCCATTTCTATGACCACCTCTTCACTTACTGCCCCATTGGTATGCAGTGCTTCTGTACTTACAGCAAGCAAGTTAATTTTCATCTCATTTTGATAAGGAATGATCCCCCCCTGATAATAAATAGAGCTTCCTGGAATACGGGTAATTCTATGAGAAATATAACCCCCTGAGCAACTTTCTGCAATGGCTATCGTCTTCTTTTGGGCTTTGAGTAAGCTACCTACTACTCCCTCTAGTGTATCTTCATCATAGCCATAAATATATTGTTGAGCTACCAAAGTAAGCTGCTGAACCTGTGCTTCCACTTCCTCTTGTAATTTTTCTAGCTGACTTCCTATAGCAGTAAGTCTTAAGCTTACTTCTCCTATACCAGGCAAGTAAGCTAATTGCATAGTAGGGGGCAACTGTTCTTCCCAAGGCTGTAGCTTATCTACCAACCCTGACTCGCCCATTCCTACTGTTTTAATGATTTTATGATAGATGCTAGGTAGTTCGAATGTATTCTTCAACTTAGGGAGCACCGTAGCGAGCATCATCTTTTGCATCTCATGCGGCACACCAGGCATTGCAATAAACACTTTTTCATTTTTTTCAAACCACATGCCCGGAGCAGTGCCTAGCTCATTACGGATGATAGTACACTTTTCAGGTAAAATGGCTTGCGCTTTGTTTGTGGGTGTAAGTGCTTTCCCCTTACTTTTGAGCAAACCTTTTATATCGGCTAAGGCTTGTGCATGCAGTACCATGGGTGAGTTAAAATAATGCGCGAGTAGAGGTTTCGTGAGATCATCTTTCGTAGGCCCTAGCCCTCCTGTTATGAGGATTATTGTGGCACGTTGTTCAGCGTCTTCAAACGCTTTGAGGATAGCTGCCTCTTCGTCCCTTACTGTGGTAGCCTGTATCACTTTGACCCCCAGGTTGGTCAAGGCAGCACTCATCCACTGAGAATTCGTATTGGGAGTATGGCCATACAGGAGTTCATCGCCTATTGCAATCACTTCAGCGTGTATCATTTGCCTAGACAAATTATTTTTTAATAGAATAATACATTTAAGCCGCCCTGGTTAATTCATGAATAAATACTGGCTCAGCATTGACCATAAAAATCACTTTTTTATGCTTAGGTCGTGTGGATATTCGATGGGAATTTAAATATTATTTCTATCTAGTCGATCCTTAATAACGCTCGAGGGTTCTATTTTGCCGCGTTTTGCAGCAGGCTAAGTTCGTCATTTAACGTGTTTATCCATGACGGTTTGCTTCCCTGCCGGGGGCCCTACTT
>JAKSDE010000495.1 GCA_022360235.1 Cytophagales bacterium | reverse complement strand
GAGTTCTGAGTTCTGAGTTCCGAGTTCTGAGTTCCGAGTTCTGAGTTTATCGAACAACTTTTTGACAGGGAAAGGAGTGTTTTCTACAGCCTCACCTATGATTCACACGCTCAGGAGTAATTGAGAAGAGAAAAGCATTGATGCTTAGGAAAAAATTAAAAATTTGCTAGTCAAGACGCTTGTAATTTATAAGAAAGCTACGTAAAATTGCATCTTCTAATCTTATTAATGGCTAGCAAGAATGAAAAGAACATTCCAACCTTCTCTTAGAAAACGAAGAAATAAACACGGCTTTAAAGCACGCATGGACTCAACTGATGGAAGGGCTGTTTTGGCAAGAAGAAGAGCAAAAGGAAGAAAAAAACTTACTGTATCTGATGAGCCGAAGTACAAGGGGTAGGCACTAAGTCATTGAATACTATAAAAATTTTACGCTTTAACAAAATTGAAACCGCTCATTATAACTATATAATACCAATAGTGTTTCTCGACGCAACCTATGCTTAGCTATATTCAGCTACTAACCAGTCGACCCTTAACAAGTATTCAATACTGTGTTTTTATACTTAAAATGACTATCTTAGCTCACAAAAACTCATGTATAGCGTAGCAATATTGGCAAGAAAACCTTCAGGACACTACAATACCTTGCAAAAAAATAGATAGATCCGTCTTTGAAAAATAGCGTTCAGAGGGGCTGTAGAAAACTAGGCCGGAATTGCTTCCATTCAGTCATTGTTTACCCGCTTATAGTCAAATACGATGCTCAAGGAGATATAGCGATCAACTTTTTGAGGAGGAAAGGCATGTTTTCTACAGTCCCCTATCGGAACCCAGAACTCGGAACTCAGAACCCAGAACTCGGAACTCAGAACCCAGAACCCGGAACTCAGAACTCGGAACTCAGAACTCAGATTGCTGCTTTTATAAACGTGTCTTTTACTATTCGTCACACTTTTTCTAAAAATGAAAGATTAAGAAGTAAAAAGCTAATAGCCCAGCTTTTTGAGCAAGGAGAAACACTAGATATATATCCATTACGGATGTTTTACTTGCCTTGCCGTCCTACCCAAATCCCTAATCATCAAGTGTTATTTGCCGTTTCTAAAAAAAAATTTAAAAGTGCTGTGGTTAGAAACCGTATAAAAAGAAAGTTAAGAGAAGCTTACCGGTGCAATAAGCATCTATTATATAAAGAAACATTGAACAATGCTTACTTTTTAATCGCCTATAGCTATCTTGGTAGCAATGAAAAGCCTAACTTTGTAAGCATACAAGAAAAGATGATCACCTCCATGCATCATTTAGAAGGTCTAGCGATAAAAACTAACTTATGAAGACAAATAAAAGCAAGAGCACCTTATTTATTGTAGTAATCACACTACTCGTAGCTTTCGCAGCGAGCAAAAAGTCATGCAATAAGTCTTTCCAAATTACTCAACACCTTGAAATTTTTGCGAATTTAATCAAGGAGCTCAACACGTATTACGTAGATGATATCGACCCAGCCTCAACTATCAAGACAGGGATAGATGCTATCCTAGAGTCGCTAGATCCTTATACAAATTTTATTACTGAAGAGGAATTAGAATATTATAATATACTCACAACGGGAGAGTATGGGGGCATTGGTGCAGTTATTGGTACACGGAATAATCAAAATATTGTCTTAATGTCTTACAAAGATTTTCCTGCCCACAAAAGTGGCTTACAGATTGGCGATGAGATTGTAAAGGTCAATGGAGAAAATGTTGTGAATAAGCCTATCTCTTATATTAGTGATTTACTTAAAGGGGCGCCTAATACATCTGTCCAGCTAGTAGTCAATAGATATGATGTAGCCAAGCCTATCAAATTAGAACTTGTTCGCGAAAAGATAAAGCTTAAAAATGTGCCTTATTTCAACATTATTGAAGAGGACGTGGGCTATATCAGACTTGCTGAATTTACTACCAGTGCTGCTGCTGAAGTGAAAGCAGCATTGAAGGAACTCAAAGAGCGAGGTGCCGAAAAGTTAATACTTGACTTAAGAGGAAATCCAGGGGGTATTCTAGAGGAAGCAGTGAAAGTAGCAAACCTATTTATAGAAGAGGGCTTAACAGTGGTTGAAACAAGAGGTAAGCTCGCGTCGCTGAATAGTACCTACAAAACGGAAGAGCCTGCTTATGATAGTAGCCTACCTATTATCGCATTAGTGAACGAAGGAAGCGCCTCAGCAGCTGAAATTATAGCAGGCGTGATGCAAGACTATGATAGAGGAGTATTGATAGGAGAAAGTACTTTTGGAAAAGGACTCGTACAAGTAACAAGGCCACTCAGCTATAATACACAACTCAAATTGACCGCTGCTAAATATTATATTCCGAGTGGAAGAAGTATTCAGGCTATTGACTATACTAATAGAGATAGGAGTGGGAGACCAGAAAAAATCGCTGATTCATTAAGAACCGCATTCAAGACGAAAAACGGAAGGATAGTGTATGGTGGAAGGGGGATCGATCCTGATATAGAAGGAGAAAAGTATGTTTGGGCTCCTATTACTGTATGCTTGCTTGGGAAAGGATTAGTGTTTGATTATGCTACGATTTTTCACGCTAAACATGATCAGATAGGGAGTGCTAGAACTTTTGAAATCTCAGAAACACAGTATCAGGATTTTGTAAAGTGGCTTACTGATAAAGACTATGACTACACCACCGAAGTGGAAAAAAGCATTGAGCGACTCACTGAACAAGCGAAAAAAGAAAAATATTATGAAGCTATCAAAGAACAAATTGTATCACTGAAGGAAAAAGTACAGCATAATAAAGAAGCTGATTTACAAACGTTTAAAGAGGAAATAAAATTTATATTAAAACAAGAAATTGTCGCTAGGTATTACTTACAGGAAGGTATCATCGAAGCAACGCTTGATGATGATCTGGACATTAAAAAAGCACTTACGCTATTGAAGAATGTGAAGCAATATGATACCATTCTAAAAAAACAGTAGTGCATCTTCCCTAACTTATGTTTCACTACTTATTGCTATTTATTTCGGGTGTGGGCGGTGGATTCTTAATGGGATTACTAGGAGTAGGAGGCGGCATTGTCTACATCACTTCATTTCCCTTTATTCTTTCAAAAATGGAGGTACCCTCGCATGAGATTGTTTCCTATACCATTGCAAATTCTGTTTTTAGTGTATGTTTAGCAGCTTTTTGGGGGATAATCCTGTTGATTAAGCAGAAAGATTTTTACCCCAAGGAAGTAGCCAGTATAGGTATCCCTGCTGTAGTAGCTTCTTTCCTCGTTTTAAAGACTATTGTATATAGTACATGGTATTCGATACAACATTTCAATGTAGTAGTTATATGCATCTTGCTCTATATTCTCTTTAAGATATGGAGCAATGTACATATCCATCAAAGATACATAGAGCGTAATTCTAGAGGGAAATATCTTCTAGCAGGTTTGGCAGGAGGTACTATTTCCTCTTTAGGCGGCTTAGGAGGAAGCACTATACTCATTCCCCTCTTAAGTTTATGGCTCGCTATAGATATCAAAAAAGCAAAAGCTATCTCCATAGGTGTCACCTTTCTTACAAGCTTAGGAATTAGCTTCATCAATCTGTTTGAAAAGCCAACACATGAATTAGGGGCTTACACCTTCGGCTATATCGTCTTTCCTATTGTTGTACCTGTGGTGGTGGGTATTATGTTCGCTGTGCCTTTGGGGGAGCAAATAGGTAGAAAAATTTCTTCTCAGTCAACCACTATAATTTTCTCGATCTTTATATTGTTGGTAATCATCACCAAACTTATAGCTTTATTTTAACACAAGTTCGATAGCATAATACGGATAATCAATGCGTTAGTAACCACGAATTGCTGATTTTTTAAAAAAATTAGAGACGTATATCTTTTCATTTTGTACCTTCAATGATTGCCAAGTTTTACAGCAATAAATCAGAATGCAAAACGCAGCATTAGCATTACCTGCCATGGCACTAATTTTAAGTATAGAAACTACGACGAAAGTTTGTTCTGTTGCCTTGCATCTTGCAGGTAAACTAGTCGCTACCCAGGAGCTATGGATTGAAAAATCACATGCTGATTCACTGATGCTAATGATTGAACAACTTTTAAGCAGGAGTCCTTATAATAAAAATGCGCTGTCAGCCATTGCTGTTTCCCAAGGCCCTGGGTCGTACACAGGTCTAAGGATTGGCACTTCAACAGCACAAGGACTTTGTTATGCACTAGAGGTCCCTTTAATTGCTGTGAATACGCTGGAAGCTATGGCTTATGGGGTTAACCAATATAACGTAACTAATGCACTACTTTGTCCCATGATTGATGCCAGAAGAATGGAAGTTTACTACCTTTTGTCAGATAAAAAACAACATATTTTAGAGGCAACACACTCAAAAGTAATCGATAAGGATAGCTTCCAAAATTGGCTCAATGCCTATACAATACTCTTCTTTGGAGATGGTGCTGCCAAATGCCAACCTATCCTGGAGAAAAATAAAAATGCTATATTTTTAAGCCATATATACCCTTCTGCTACCCACATAGGCGTCTTAGCATATGAGCAATTCTGTCAAAAAAAATTCGAAGATTCCGCTTATTTTGAGCCACTTTACTTAAAAGAATTTCAAACCAAGCTACCAAAGAAAAAATAGACTATTTGGTCGACCCTTAATAACAGATGGTCTATTTTTGATGCGTTTGGCAGCAGGCTAAGTTCCTAGTTCTTAGTTTCTAGTTCTTAGTTATGAGACTATTGCAAAATTAGGTTATATCTCTTCTTTACAGGCTATATGAGAGGATTTTGATGCGTTTGGCAGCAGGCTAGTGCTGATGTTGCTTTCAAAAAACACCTAAGGTGGGTGAGGCATCGTATGACCAAGTCTCAAACCTACTCTGGGCCTGTAGAAAGCTTTCCTAATTTTTCTACAAATCTCCTTTTAAAGCCAATAGACTTTATTGAAATAACTTCACTCTGCTAATCTAAAGGAGGTATGTCGAGCAACTTTTTGAGGGGGAAAGGCGTGTATTCTACAGTCCCCTATCGGAACTAGGAACTAGAAACTAAGAACTAAAAAATAGCACCATTGAGTGTTATGAAGGGGCAACTACTTATCGAGAGCGAATAAGAAAGGTAATTTTTCCTACGGAAGTAGGCGCATACGAGGCATCTTTAGAAGTTTTGCTAAACGTAAGTTTTTCTACTGCCTCTTGATAAATTTTTTCGACGAGCGGGCTTACTGTCTTTTCTAGGGTTTTGACAGCGATAACCTCCCCTAAGTCATCAATCTTAATTTCAAACACAATTTTTCCATTTTCATCGGTGGTGTCTTGGGGCTGTGGGGCAAAATCCCACTTCCAGTCTGCTAGTTCGAGTGAGGCATTCCATGGTTTTCTCTCATTAGCGTTATACAAAGCACGCTCGTCAATTGTATCTGCTGGCGTAAACTTTGTACCACTTTCTACAGGTGTTTCCTTTACTGCTGTTACCATCTGCTCATTGCTGTCAACAGCCAAGCTGTCTTCCTGCTGTCTGTCTAACTGCGCAGTAGCTTTATTTTTCTGTTCAGCAAGGGGAATAGTATCTGTAATTTGGGGCATTTCTCTTACCTCATCCACTTGTTGGGGAGGAGCAAAGTCCTCATCGTCTGAGAGGTTTTGAGGCGTTGGTTCTTCTGTAGGAGGCACTTCTTGGGTGACTGTTGGAGCATCTGTAGTAGATTCATTTTCTAATTCGCGGGGAGGCTGTGTTTCTTTCACTTCTACAACAGCCTCAGGGGGTGCAGTTTGATGCTTTGCTAGCTCTTGTGCTTGGTCAGAGGAAGGTACTTCGAGGAAGTTGCTTTGTTCAAAATGCAGTTCAATGCCATATTCTAAAGGCAGAGAAGAGGGGGGCTTCCCAATGGGTAAGAAATAAAAACTTACTAGTAATACCCCATGAAGACCCATGGATAAGCCCAGTGCCCACCGCTGCTGCTTTGTCTCTTCTTTTTCATGATTCATCTTATTCAGACTTCGTAGCAACAGAAACTTTTGCATGCAGTGAAGTAGCAATCCCTGCTACTTTAATTAAATGTTCTACTGCTACAGACTTGTCTACATGTAAAACTACATCCCGCTTATTTTCATCAAGCGCTTTTCGGAGTACACTTTCAAGTTCTCTTAAAGCCACCTTTTGCTCGCCTACATAATAGCTAAGAGCTGAAGTGATAGTGACATTGATCTTTGGCGATAAAATATCAGAAGTTTTACTCGTAGGTAAATCTACAGGAAGCCCTACAGGGGTAACAAATGAAGCGGCGAGTGTGAAGAAAATAAGCAATAGAAAAATAATGTCTGTCATAGAAGACATACTAAAGCCTGTGTCAATTTTATGTTTAGACTTTATATTCACTTATTTTATTAGTTTCTTGGATTTTGGGAGATTCGTGTAGTAACTCTATAAACTTACCGGCAGTATATTCCATATTGTGAATAATTTTCTGAATCTGCGCGAGTATATAATTATACCCTAGGTAGGCAATAATGCCGACAACAAGTCCTGCTGCGGTGGTAATCATAGCTTGGTAAATGCCACTAGATAGTAGCTGAAGGTTTACATTATCATGTTTTTGTGCCATAACGATAAATGCCTGAATCATCCCTATTACCGTACCCAGAAAGCCTAGCATGGGGGCCGCTCCTGAAATAGTTCCCAGTAGAGAGAGGTTCTTTTCAAGCTTGTAGGCTTCCATTTTTCCAACATTCTCGAGAGAGGCTTCTATATACTCACGTGAATCGCTCATTTTTTCAATGCCTTGCTCTATGATTCTTGCTATAGGCGTATTCTCCTGTTGACAAAGGAGCTTTACTTCTACAGTATCTCCTACGCGTATACGCTCTTTTATTTTATCCATCCATTGCTTTGGCGTTTTATTAGCTTTTTTTAATGCGATTAACTTTTCTATAATAAGGTACATTCCTGCTACAGAGAGGAAAAAAATAGGAAGCATCACCCATCCTCCTTTTAAAAGGAGGGTGAAGGCTGTCATCGTCTCATTCGTTTCCTGTAAACTATTGCTCTGTGCAATTGTAATTTGTAATAAATTCATGAAAGCTAGTTATTAAATCAGTATTTCAATACCCATATATCTTCTCCATACAAAGATTGCAGTGCTGCTGCCTTATCATGGGCCTCATAGAAGGTACTTGCTTGATCTACAGCTACACGGAAGAAATATCTCTTTTTGTCAGGCTCGATGAACATTACATTAACGCCCTGTTTGGTGAGTTGATTAGCATAGTCAAGCGCCATATCACTATCTACGAAGCTACTTACAACGACAAAGTAGGTGCCTTGTGGGGCGCTAATTTTTGTAATCTCCCCTTCAGTATCAGTAGAGGGCAATACCCTTGTTTCTTCTGGTTCCTCCATAAGCATTTCACGATTATCTCCGGTAGCAGGTTGATCTTCTTTTTTTACTTCAAAGTCACTTTTTTCTGTAGTAGAATCCTCTTTTGTAGTAAGATCATCCTCAAAAAACATTACTTCAGGTGGCGACTCATAAGTTGCTAACTCCTCTGGAGTGAGGTATTTAACTTTGTCAGATGAATTTTTAAAAATCCAGTAATAAACACTTCCTAATAAAAGGATAACTCCTATGATAATCATCAGAATTTTTAATCCTCTATAATTTCTTTTTCTTCTCTCTATAGGCTGGAACGTTGCTTTAGGTAAACCAAAATCACTACTTTCCTCTTTTGCTTTTTCTTGAGGTTTGTTATCTCTTTTTTCCATGTTTGATAAAATTTTATTTGGGTTTAATGCATTCTACGTTAATAAAAAAGCACGCTTTATCGTAACTAATTTACTGCAATAGGTTTTAAAGCTTCTTATATTTTATACACTTTAATACACGGAAAGATTATTTTTCTAAAGATACTAGGAATATTCCATAATACAAAAATTTTTAAGCCCTGATCTGAGTTCCGAGTTCTGAGTTCCGAGTTCTGAGTTCCGAGTTCCGAGTTCCGAGTTCCGAGTTCTGAGTTCTGAGTTCTGAGTTCCGAGTTCTGAGTTCTGAGTTCCGAATTGGGGTGGCTGAGGCTCCTTTAGATTAGCATGGGGTATCATTATATCAATAAAATCGTTTTGTTCGTTGTCCTTTGAGAAGGGATTCAAACAAAGATAAATCATTATCACTATTATAGAATTGATCAATGAAATCTTCTTTGGGGAAAAAGGCAAGTTTTTAATACTTGCCTAGATCATCTTTCTGATTAGATGGTAGGCGG
>JAKSDE010000518.1 GCA_022360235.1 Cytophagales bacterium | reverse complement strand
GTGAAGCTATTGCCAAGCTGGATAGTTTCAGCGCTAGGGCCACCTTTTGGCGGCCTGGGGCCAAAATGATTATTAGTGATCTTGTGATAGTTTTTGATGCTTTCATTCCCTTCTATATCTACGCGTACGGTGGGGCCGCGGTTAGACTTACCGGCTCTATAGCAGTGGTCACGCTGGTTGTGCCTTCCTCTAAACTGTACCCAAAGATCTGTCCTATCTCGCTGAAGCTGGTTAAAATCTTCGATCACACAATGGGTTACACGACAATGATTGGCTATTGTGTTTTCATCAATCCGAAATTCTATGATGGCTTGGGAAGGGGTATAGCCACCCTTAAAGTGTAAGCCTTCTACCACCAGGTATTCACCCCCAAACTTAAGGTCGGATTTTCCCCCAATGATAACTTTCCCGGGAGTTTCTGCCCGTAATGTAATAGGGTTGTTTGCTGTCCCTTTCCCGATGAATCGTACCCTGACATCTTTCCAGGTCCCATCGGCCATGACGATCTCGTCTCCGGGTTGTGCATTTTTTATCGCAGCGTCCAGTTCATCGAAATTATTGACGACAGTGCCCGTTCTATTTACAGTCTCTTGACACGCTAAAGCTAAAAAGGACAAAACCAGGAAAATATAATTGTACTTCACGAATTAGTTGTTTGTTGAATTTGAAACCTAAGTTTAGATATAGTTATAGTGATGCTCATAAGAAAACCGTTAAGCATCCTTCCATAGTTTTTGAACCGTTGCCAGGTCTTTTTTCATCGCATCAAAAACCACTTTCTTATCCACAGAAAGTTTTTCCCGGCCATGTTCAGCTCCTCCCAAGGGATATTCGAGGTGTAGCGAAACGGGAGGGTTCAACTGATATTTCTTGAGCAACTTGAAATACTTGGTAAAGTCAACCATGCCTTCACCTATAGGGACATTGACGGTTTTCCATCGACCGTTAACTTTACCCCATTTAAAGTCTTTCAATACAATTACTTTTACCTGGGGATAAAGGAGTTGCAAGCCATTTTCCCAAGAATGCCCACCCTCGGCTACAGCATGGCGAATATCATATTGAACCCCAAAGAAAGCAGGGTCTGCTGTTTCCAGTATCTTTTTAACTTCCCAAAAAGACGAACCTATACTTTTACCCGCATGGTTTTGATAACAGCCAATGATACCATGCTTCCTGTTGAGTTCGCTAAGTTTTTTGATTTGCTCCCGCACCGTTTCTAATGACCCAGTCATGGACTTCCCCTCGATGTATTTGAACCAATTCGTACGGTAGTATTTTACGCCTGCCTGGGCAGCAGACGTTATGACCGCCACATCCAGCGGGTTATTGACACTTTCTATACGGGTCGTGATCATCTCACAGCGAGAGCCGCCTTTTTTGATGTCTTCTATAGCTATGGGCAGAACGTTTTCAACAGATCCCGGTGACACATGGCCTCTAGGGCGAACGGTAAGATCAACGCCCAGGAATCCCATTTCAGCAGCCATTTCTCCCGTTGCCTTATAATCCAGGAACTGTAAGTGCTTAGAAAAAATACTCACATTCAATGTATCGCTGGACTGGTCGGCGGCGAAAGCGCCAAGTGAAACATCAAGAAAGGGGATAAGACCGGCAGTTGTCATTACTTTTTTGACGAAGTCTCTTTTGGCTGGGTCCATAGGTGTTTGGTTAAAATTGGTCAACCAATTATTGGGATGCCAATATAGCCACGGCGAGGAACAATTACTAACAATTGCGCATGAGAATCTCCAGGTTGCTCGTAAAAAAAGTCTTTAATGGTATTGAACAGTGCCTGTGACGTTTCATTTGTTTAGGGAGAACTAGTGGAATATCATCGCTGGAAACCTCCAGGATCTTCTCTTGTCTTTAAGATACGCAAAGTCATTAAAACCCCATGATGTGTAGATTAAAACTGGTAAAAGCCATGATCCAGGTCATACTACCTGTCATTATTTGCAAAATAGATGGGCTAGCCCAACAGGGTAATTCACTATCGCCGTATAGAAAGTTTCCTATTGTTACCGGGGTACAATTTCAAAATTTTGCAATGCCGTTCAGAGATATGGGTAGCAATTTTACGCATCCCGGCATATACCTGGGATCAGAAATTTATTACAACCAAAAAGAATCACTTTTCCAGCAAGCTGTACTGGGAGGATATTTAAACCGTCAAATAGGGAATGGAATATTTTTAAATACTCAAATTGGTTATCGTCCAGCGATCCTACAAAATTTGTACGGAGAAGTTAAGGCGGGAATTGGAGTCTTAAGGGCATTTCATCCTTCCCAAGCTTATAAGTATGAAAATGGAGAATGGCAAAAGACTGTTGGAGGTAAAACACAATTAACCGTTCCGATCGATTTTGGGTTGGGCTATTCACTGGCAGCCGGGTTGGGAGAGCTCTCTCCATTTATTTCTTACCAAATAATCCCTTCCTTCTTTTATAACACCACATTACCAATCAATTTATATACT
>JAKSDE010000487.1 GCA_022360235.1 Cytophagales bacterium | reverse complement strand
GGTATTTTTCGCTTCTATCCACATGGTTTCCGAAACCTCTAGTCCAAAATATGTGATCCCCTTTGCCGAATCCAATAGCTTTCCCAAATGTCCGCAATTGCCGTGACCAAGTTCCAAAACCGAATTTTCGTTTTTCAGCTCAAGGAATTCGATTGAATTTAGCGTCATGCCAATATTGGTTTCGTTCATATTTTTTCCGACCTCAATTCCAGTTTTTCCACTTGGATGGGCCAGTTGCCGCTCCAATTCACGGGCTTCTAATTCTGTGAATTTATTTTTCATTTTTCAGTCTAGGTTAAATTGCTAGTAGCCCGTTTTTGACTATCGATGGTTAGTCATTTGGTCTTCACAATCTATTTTAGATATCTTGGAAATCATTAGAGCTTTAGAGTTCCTTTAAACGTCAGCTCGTTATAAAAATAGGGCTAGATGAAATAGTAAAGAAGACCCTTATGCTGGGTGGTATGAGAGGCGCACCGTCCGCCTGTAGCTCGTGCCCTTCAATTTTTAAACTCGCTTGGTATATGTTTTTTGCCTGTAGTATCCATGTAATAGATTTGACGACCACTTTGGTTTGTTTTAATAAAACTACAATAAATGTGTGCCTTTTTACGATGTTTTGGGTTTTGAACATCTAAGTCCTTTGACGAACTATACCGGATAGTATTGAAGCGATCTATCTTACCAGGCTCAACATACCATTTCATTTTTGTGTAATCGAAGATGCCTGTATCTTTTCCAACTTGCATTCTTCCTAAACCAAAGAGAGTTCTTTCAATGGATGGATTTGAAACATCCAGGTTTTCCTTTTTGTACTCTCCTTTATCATTTATTAATTTCCATATTCCACCTTTCTTCATGACAAAAAACCAGGCATTCTTTTTATCTATAGCTAATTTATTATGTATGATCGCATCATATTTAAATTCGAATCCTGGAAGAGTATTTCCAATACTGTCGATGATCCCTAGCTTTTTTGATTTTGTATCGCGGACAATAGCATAAATTTGACCTTGAATTGTGACCGCCTGGATATTTGCCGCTGGCCTGGACCTATTATAATAATATTTAAAGGAAAAGGCAGTAATTTCACCTTTTTCATTAGTATTAAACCCGTTAAAACCCTTCTCCGATTTGACTTGAATATTACTGTTTTTTGATTGTTCTACTATTGGTTCTTCAATAACATATACTTCTTGATCATATTCTTGTTCTTTAAATTCAACATCTCCTTCACGAGATATCATAAAATCTAGATCCTTAATACGTCCAGACATATTGGGAGTGAAAAAGCTTAGGTCATTATATTTAGCCGGAACTGCAATTTTTTTGGTTTTTATATTGTAAAGTCCCCATTTATGGTCAAAACGAAAAGGAACCAAATAGTCGGGATTACTATCCAATTTGCCAAAATCCGAATTAACAGTTTCTTTTAACGAGTCCAAGTCCTGGGAAACAAGTTTAATGGTAGCAAATAGTAAGAGAAAAATTAGAATAGATTTCATAGATAAGCGTCTTACACCAGTTTAGTATTTGATTATAACTTGTCTATAACAATACTACCATTACCCATCTACTAAACCAAACCTAAAAACTGCATAAAACAACCTTAACCCTATTCGGCTAATCATTTTTTAAACGCTTAAAGTCGTTTACAAATGGAGATAAAGTCCAACATGGACTGAAAGCCCCCAGGGTATTTAGGTGACCTAGCAAAAGCCACTATCAAAAGTGGACAGAAGTTGAATAACCTGTACGTTTGGATATCGTCTGCTCACCAGGGTTTGCATAGACCCAGTCCACATCTATCCGATCTTTTGTAATTTTCAAATCAACAACGCCATGAACATAGAAGTCAACTTGTTTCAAATGATCATTCAGCATCTCTTTCGACCTTTTCTTCGCACGGTAAAAATTATCCTCTACTGTCCTGGCTGGGGAGTCCAGTTTTTGCGCAATTTCCGCAATGGTGCTGTTCTCAAGATAAAAATCATCAAGAATATCTATCACGGTCCCTTCGAGCTCTACTCAAGCATCGTCATCCACAGTGATAATTTCGTTAGGCCGTGTCAGCTTAGTTCTTGCCG
>JAKSDE010000494.1 GCA_022360235.1 Cytophagales bacterium | reverse complement strand
ATACAATCACAAGCATAGACTAGGCATCGTGAAAACGCCGTGGTACCTACGTGCGCAGCACAACCTTACTAGGCGCGCTGCAAATGAAATGGGGCATGCATGGCAGTCTATTCCCCCTTCAACAGCTTACCCAAGTCGCTTTGAGAGTTGAAGGAGGTCCCCGTATCACGGATTTGGCGGCTTGGCGTGCCCCCGTCAGTTGGGTTGGCCACCTACGGCTACTGCATCTTAGTGGACTCCAGCCGAGACTCCGGCTAGGACTTGATCCCGGCATGTCCTAGCTGCACGAGGTCCGGTATTAGCGGTGTAGGGGCCGTAGGCAGCTGATCCACTGCCTACCCTGGCTACTACATCTGCGACTGATGCAACATTTGCACGCCCTTGTGCACCGTGGCAGCGGGGGCTTGCTCACTACTGTGAGTGGAGTTGCGTTTGGTGGTAGGGACGTGCTCCGAGTCACAGCGCAAATCCTCGGCGGTCACGGCCTGCACTTGGTTCGGGAGGTTAAAATTCTGCTGGGTCGGATTGGAGGAATGGCTGAAGCTGGTTTACTAAGCCGTGATGTCTTTGGCATCGGTGGTCCACACATTTTCCAAGTGGAAAATATGTTCGGCCTTCTCATCAATGGGTGGCGGACATTGCGCGCTGGGCATCTGCTGCTGTGCGTGCGTGTACTTGTCCACGGGGTGCCCCTCCCGATGCTCCTGCTGCGTGAGGGCTTAGTTACTCAACTGCTGCTGTGGCATTGGGACTCTAGGGAAGGCCTACGAACCGTCCAGCGACGGCCGCATAATGGCGCCCACGTCTGTTTACTCTTGCCTAGAGGGCTACAGCGTTGTCCAAGGCCCGTCGCTGTGCTCCTGGGTCTCGGAGACAGGGTCGGTTGCAGCATGCTGCTGTTCGCCACCGTTGTCTTATATAGGGAGGCTCTCGATGCGGCCGATGACTTCTTGCAGAGAAGACACTATGAAGTGGACCTACGGACTACGGTTTATGTCGACTGAGCTTGTCCTTTAGGAGCGGCGGCCACCTGTAGCTTCCGTGTAGGGGTCGGCGTGGCGACAGTGGTCCACGACGTCTGTCTCCAGAGACGCTCGTTCAAGCCCAAGATTTCGTACCTGTGCTTCTAAACTTGCCTGAAGGAAGTGGGCAGCTAGCACACTTACAAGACCTGGTGCAGCTTCAACACAGCACCTTCAAGACTACAGATGTTCTAGGAAAAGGATGCCGCTCTCAACTGCGGCGAAAGGGTCGAGTACAGCCGCAATTCCACCCCACCTCTATCTCGGCTGTATAGCAGAGCACGCCTACAAGGGACGACAAGTACATGTACAAAACAAAAGCGCATACCACCCTAACCAGAAGCTCACATCTTTGGTACACATTGGCTGCGCCAACGAAAGGTCAGCAAGCCATCGCTACCCACGGTTCACGTGCAGGGAGCAATATCTGCGAAAGTTCTCAAACATTTCACTCGAATACTGCCAGAGGAAAGCCGCAAGCACGTCGACATTCAAAGATACCTATAACTTAAGAGCGTTAATAAGCTGCCCGGGGCTATGAATTAACTAGTGTGCAAGATTTTTTGCCCGCAGACCGGTCGGCAGAAATTGCACCTCAAATAGCCAGTGGCATGGGTATAGACCATCCACTCATGTTCGGCTAAACTGACTACGGCCTGCAAGCCAGCTTTACCTAGAGCATAGCAAGCACTCTGACTTTGGACGCTCACAGATGGTGCTGCCACTGCAGCAAATTCCATAGTCGCACGGTGCATTCAACTCAGCAATATTGCCGCAGAAAGGTAGAATGTTGGATCATTGAACTTTCACCATCAACCAAAGAATGTGGAGCACGTATGGGAACTATAAATCCACTGCGGCATAGGTGCAGACCATCCACTCTATGGCAGTCAAAGTGTCCAAGACCTGTGCAACAAGCCAGCTATGCCTAGTGCTTAGCGACTCTCTCAATTTGCATACCGGCAGATGGTAGCCACCGTTGCACTTCAACAAGATACACCTGGGGATTTCAGCTGAACCATATTGGAAGCTCCAGCCCATGACTCAAGCACAACTTAACACCCATCGTTAAGTCGTCCCCATTTGCTTCAGTTAAACCTTGGGAACATTAACATAAATCCTTACGACACAACTACTCAGCGATCCCTGCATGTACAGCAATCCTGCAACTATACCGACTACGCACAATCCAAAAAGCTCTACAAACAAGCGACGTTTCTGCTACACGCAGAAAAGGCACATAAAGGTATCACATGAGAGGTCACCGCATTGATAATAAGCGAAGAAAGTACAACAGGTACCAGAATGCCTAGACTGCCTACATCATGGCAGTGAGGATTTCACGGAATGCGGCTAAGCACGCCTTGATGACCTACTTGT
>JAKSDE010000300.1 GCA_022360235.1 Cytophagales bacterium | reverse complement strand
CGTCTAGGACGCGAACGAGCACCACATCCCCGCTGTCTTGAAGGAAATCTCGCACCATCAGGCTTTTGTCTACAAACATGCCTCCTTCTAGTAGCAGCTTGGCAAAGTCATCTGTACCCGTTCTTATGCTTATGGCTTTTGTGTGTTTCATAGCCCCTAAGTTACCTAAAGACTACTGTCGTGCCAAGCCAGCCTGGAAGGGGCTGTAGAATCTTAAAAAATTCTATAAGCTTTAACGTGTTGGTTTTCTCGTTGTTAAAGCGCGGAGGGGAGCTCGTTTTTCTTTTTCTAATTTTTAACGGCTGTTACCTTGCTGGTAAGCGCTGATTTTCCTAGTTCATTCTACTGCTACAGAACAGGCATGTGGATAAACTGTGGATAACTCAATTGCATATTGCCCCTAGCGCAGCTCCCTTCTATCTATGATGTAGGTAGGCAGTGTATGTTGGCACTTAGCGCTACTCTACTCAACTTTTGAGGCTTTTTATTTTTTCACCTACTCTAGATCACTGTTTAAGCTGTGTATTGAAAGCCTCCTGCTCAGCCCCTGGCACCGCTAAGACTTTAGCAAAACACGGAGGGTGCGCTTACGAAGTAGGACAGTACCTTAAAATTTACACGCTTTATAGCTTTTAACTATAAGCAAATTTAAGCATGAAAGTTTTTTATTCAAATCTTAGTCTTATTACTCGTCTATTTGAGTCCACAAGATTTCTACCATCTCTCTGTCACCCCTTTCAGCTGCTAGGCTTAAGGGGGTATGGTGGTACCTATCTTCTGCATCGATATCCGCTCCTTGTTCTACAAGAAGGGCTACTACCGCTTTGTGACCACCTTTAACTGCCAAGTGCAGGACGGTTTGGCTAGCCTTGTCTACTGCATTAATATCAGCGCTCCGCTCCAACAGCTGCGTGACTACTTCAATATTACCAAAAATGGCTGCTAAGTGCAAGGGGGTATGACCAAGGACATCTTTTACCTCTTTGTCTACACCCCTCTCTATAAGTAGTTCTACTACCGCTTGGTGGGCGTTTTCAGTAGCCAAGTGGAGGGGAGTTTTCTTATCTCCATCTTTTGCCTCTATTTGTGCGCCCTTCTCTAGGAGGAAGCTTGCTATTTCTTGATGACCCTTCTCAGCTGCGGAGTGTAAAGGAGTATGATCATAGTCATTTATTTTTATCTCTACCCAACTACTATCTTCTCCTATAATGGCCTTTACTTTATCAAAATTGCCTTCTTTTAATGCTTTGAGTAAATCTTGACGTACACTCCTTATTGCTAAGGGCTTCTCTCTGTAGAACGCTACCTCCTTTTTCGAACAGTTTATAACTAACAGGAGGGCTACGTATATTTTTATTATTCTCATTTTTGTATAATTTTAAGTTTATAAAGCTTTATATTTACTTTTTTCATAAGGAAAAATTTAATTATTTATTT
>JAKSDE010000298.1 GCA_022360235.1 Cytophagales bacterium | reverse complement strand
GACAACTAGGACAGTCTGTTTTCCCTCTGTAGCGTGATAATAATACTCTGTACTGAATTTTATGCGCTTGCGTGCGTAACTGTTCGAAAAAATCATCAAGTCCTTTGAAAAATTTATTGCCTGTCCATAAAAGCTTTTTTTGTGTTTCTGTTAAATCTTTATAAGGTCTATGAATTGGAAAATTAAAATCGCTGCCATGCGTAATCAAAGGATTGACCCATCTTTTCATTGTTTTGCTACGCCAGGGGAAAATAGCTCCTTCATAAACAGAGAGACTTTTGTTAGGAATCACCTTATCTTCGTCGATACCTATTATTTTTCCGAAGCCCTCACAAGTTTTACAGGCACCATAGGGGTTATTGAAGCTAAAAAGATGAACGGAAGGAACTTCAAACGTCATACCATCTCGTTCAAACCTGTCAGAGAAAGTTCTTTCCTCTCTGCCGACGACAACGACTAAACACGTTCCTTCTCCTTCAAAAAAAGCAGTTTGAACCGAGTCTGCTATTCTAAATTGATTATTTTTTTCTTTTCTGTTGGCTACTAAGCGGTCAACCAGGACATAAGTATTATCCTTGTCAACAAAGCTATTGGAGGCAGCGGTAATATCTTCAATAAACAACGTTTTATGATTTTGTACGACTCGGGTAAACCCTTTCCCTAGCTCTATTTTTAATGCTTCTATAGGACTACGATTCTTTTTCAGAGGAAATAAGATCATCAACTTGGTACCTTCTTCCCAACTATTGATATAGTCAACCACGTCAGAGATGTTATCTTTCGTCACCTTTTGCCCACTAATAGGAGAATAAGTAACGCCTATCCTTGCATATAGTAATTTTAAATAGTCATAAATTTCTGTGGTGGTGCCAACAGTTGAACGAGGATTTTTAGTATTTGTCTTTTGTTCAATCGCAATGGCTGGGGAAACACCTCTAATATAATCCACGGCTGGTTTTTCCATTCTTCCAAGAAACTGTCTAGTATAAGCACTCAGGCTTTCTACATACATTCGTTGCCCTTCGGCGAAAAGTGTATCGAATGCTAGTGAAGACTTGCCCGAGCCAGAAAGGCCTGTAATAACAACAAGCTGATTACGAGGAATAGCAACACTGAGATTGTTTAAATTATTGACTTTTACACCTTTTACAATGATGTATTCTCTTGCATCCAACGCATCAAGTTCGCCCTTTTCACTAAAAGAAGGGTTATGCATAAAGCTTAAAGACTTCATATAGTCTAAAGATAGGGATAATATGAATTCAATGCTAGGTGAGTTTGAATCTCCTATTTATCTTTGTGTTTCAGTACAAAGAAGAGCAGCATTTTTAATTCAGCAAATTTTTCATTAAGCTTGGCGTAGCTAAGCTTACTCAGAAAGAGGGTATATATAATTTATAATTTTAATTTACATTTAAATATAGAACTTTGTAATGCAGTAGGCTATTTATAGTTAACAGTTACTATTTAATCTAAAATTATTTACCTTTCGCTTAGAAATTCAATGAAAAATCATGAAAGATAGTTTCGGAAAAAAGGGAAGAATTAAACTTTTAAAGTGCTTTGAACTTGCTCTACAAGGCGAAAGTACTTACTTCTTTGCGTTAGAAGACTACGAATACATTATTTCACACTTATTAGATGAAGGGTATTATGATAAAGCATTACAAGCGTGCCAACTTGCGTTAGAACAGTATCCAGCGTCACTAGAATTAATACTTGCTAAAGCACAAATTTTAAGTCTCTTAGGAAAAGAATTGGAGGCCCTAGACCTCATAGAAGATATTGAGAATATATATCCAAACAATAGTGAGCTTATATTATTGAAAGGTAGTATACTATCTGACGTGGGTAATTATGAAAAAGCCATCGCGCTTTATGAAAGGCTGGAGTTTCTTGGTGTTGAAGAAAAAGACATAATATACACCCATCTTGCGATAACCTACCAGAGGATGGGTAAGTTTGAGAAGGCCGTTGTGTACTACAAAAAGGCTATCTCTTTTAACAACAAAAACGAAGAAGCTCTCTACGAACTTGCGTGCTGTCTAGAGGCTTTAGGTGATTTAGAGAAAAGTATAGACTACTATAAGGCGTTTATTGACCTCGATCCATATTCTCCTGTAGCTTGGCATAGTCTTGGTGTCGTATATGAAAAATTAGGTAGATGGAAAGATGCACTTCACGCCTTCGATTATGCCACAATTGCTGATGAAAATTATGGTATTGCTTATTTGAGCCTAGGAAATGCTTATTTACAAGTGGGTAGTTTAAAAAAAGCCCTCAAAGCTTATAAAATTGGATTAAAAGTGGATGGGCCGAGTGCTTTTGTATATTATGGGATAGGAAAGGCATCTGAATTAATGAAAGAGCTTGATACTGCTATTAAATATTACAAAAAGGCTACTATGATAGACTATACGTATGCACCTGCTTGGTTTGGTATAGGCTGTTGTCTAAGTAAGCAAGAAAGGTGGTACGAAGCCATTCACTTCTTCAACAAGTCTATCAAGCTGGTGCCCAAAAATATCTTGTATTGGAAGGCACTGGCACAAACAGAATATAACATAGGCAATATCACCGCTAGTTTAGAAGCATATGAAACCGCTAATCAGCTAGACCCACTTAATGTTGATATCTGGCTAGAGTGGTCCTATGTTTTTTATGAACAAGGCGATTATACAGCGGCGATTAGTTTAATAAAAAATGCGCTTGAAGAAATACCAGAAAACGCTGACTTATATTATCGTCTTACAGTCTACCTTATAAAAGCCGGTCTCTACCGAGAGTCGTTTATCTATCTTGAAAATGCACTCAAACTAGATTTTCATAAACATACTTGTCTTTTTGAGTTTTTCCCTAACCTGTATAAACAAAAAATAATTGCCAGATTGATTGACCAGTATAGAGAAAGAATGTAAGCATCTGAGTTCCGAGTTAGCACCCCAATCCCTGATGTCATTGAGAGGGACGAGATTGATACCTTTTTACCCGACTTTTTTGCAAAGTTCTCCTACTGATATCATTAATGCCGTGCGGTTGGGGTGGCAACTCAATACAGCCTAGTGGAAGTTTCTAATAGTTTGATTGAATGTGGTAGTTTTACTCAAATTCTTTACGTAACTTTAAGCCTTTAACTAAAGTTACGCCTATTTTTAGTTACGTTAAGTTGTAATAGCACAACGTAGTTTCAAATTAGCAGAAGGACAATTACTGATGGCAATTATAATCACAGATGAATGTATTAATTGTGGTGCATGCGAGCCTGAGTGCCCTAACACAGCCATTTATGAAGGAGGGGTAGCGTGGAAAGGGGCTGATGGAACTAATTTAAAGCAAGTAACCTCCAAAGATGGCCAGGTAGTAGATGCCAACACACCCCAGAAAGCTTACTCCGATGAGTTTTACTATATAGTTACAAGCAAATGTACAGAGTGTGTAGGGTTTCATGAAGAGCCACAATGTGCAGCAGTATGCCCTGTAAATTGTTGTGTAGAAGACCCTGATAATAGGGAAACAAAAGAAGAATTATTACGTAAAAAAGCGCAGATGCATGGCTCGTCAATATAATTCTTTGCTATATTTGCTTTTATCTTTTAAAAATTTGTTATTTGTAGGTCAATAAACTATTATATAATTTAAATTCTTGAAATTGTGAAAGATTATAAAAAAAGAGAAAACGATAAGATCTATTCGAAAAGAATAAGAGCAGGTAAAAGAACTTACTTCTTTGACGTTAAGGCTACAAGTTCTAAAGATTACTATGTGACAATCACAGAAAGAAAAAAGAGAGCTGTAGGTAACGAGCATCCTTATGAAAAACACCACATTTTTTTGTATAAAGAAGATTTTAACAAGTTCGTAGAGGCACTTGATGAAACAGTGGACTATGTTAAAAAAGAGTTAATGCCAGAGTACGACTTTACGCAATTTGACAGAAAAGAAGAACGTACAAAGTTGAGTAACGCGGGTGAGAATAATGGAGATACAGACATTGACTCAAAGTTTAGTCTCAGCAGCTAGGGTATTAGCCTAACATAACTTAATTAGCGGGGGAAGAGGATAGCAGGTAAATGTTATCAATAAAAGTGTTAGTGGTATGTGAAAACAATGAAATAATTTTTCAACTAACTACCCAACGCTAAAAAAGCCTTCCTCAAAAGGAGGCTTGTACAAATCAATTTTGCTCCCCTTTACAATACTGATTTGTACGCCCTGAACTTAATAAATAACTATGAGAAGCATAGAATGAAAAAGAAAATCTTTTCGTATCTACTTCTCTCCCTTGCCTTGCTTACTGTATTTGTCAAGGTCTTTTTTTCCCTTTTTCTATACATTGTAATCTCCGTAGCACTCACTATTGTTCTGCGGCCTTTTGTAGAGTATATATACCAAATTCATACTTATCAGCACAAAATAACGAGACTCATTGCAGTAATAATAGCTTTTATGGCATTAGCGCTGTTTATTTTCCTTTTTGTCGTATTGTTGATTCCCGTAATTGCTGAACAGTTAAATGTTTTGGCAAATATCAATTATGAAGAACTATTTTTGAGACTAAAAAGTCCAGTGAGTGCTGTCGAGCAGTTTTTAATTAAAAATATCTTCACAGACCAAAAAGAAGGATTTTTGCTACACTACATTAAACAAAGCATCACTTCTTTCCTGGTAAAAATTAACTTCAAAAAAATAGTGAATTATAGTGTCGCCTTTACAGGAAATATTCTCATTGGCATCATTGCGGTTGTTTTTATCACTTTCATATTGCTTTATGACAATAAAAGCTTAAGAGCAAAAGTAGCTTCTATTATCCCTAATCAGTATTTTGAAATTTATATGATAGTGATCTATAAAATTGAGAGACTCCTATCCAACTATTTTATTGGGCTACTTTTACAGATGATAGCTATTTTCACAATAGCAAGTGTAGGGCTAAGTATCTTACATATCAAATATGCTTTAACCATTGCTTTTGTTGCTGCCTTGACCAACGTGATTCCTTATGCAGGCCCTCTTTTAGGTACTATTTTTGGAGTTATAGTAAGTGTATCTTCCAGTAGATTACTTAGCTTTAGCCCTAATGAATATGTTTTTTTAATACTAAAAGTTGTGATCGTTTTTATAATCGTTCAGTTAATAGATAATCTAATTTTACAACCTTTTATTTTTTCTAAAAGCATTAAAACACATCCCTTAGTAATATTTCTAGTTATATTTGCAGGCGCTACAATAGCAGGCATAGGGGGTATGATCATTGCTATACCCTTCTACACTGTACTTCGTGTGACCATTAGGGAGCTATATGATGCCTATAAGCAATATCGTGTACTGCAAGGTTAGTTATAAGGCGGTAAGCTTTATGTCAGCATCATTCTTTTCAATAACGGTCTTTCTATCTTTTTTAAAGTATCTTCTATGACATTAAAATGTGGTATCATAGGTTTACCCAACGTAGGAAAGTCAACCTTATTTAACGCACTCTCTAACGGGTGTGTAGAAGCAGCCAACTTTCCTTTCTGCACCATAGCACCGAATATAGGTAGTGTAACAGTACCCGATGAAAGAATACAACTACTAAAATCTTTGGTAAATCCCCAAAAAGTAATTCCTGCAGTTATCGAATTTGTAGATATAGCTGGTCTAGTAAAAGGTGCTAGCAAGGGAGAAGGGCTGGGTAATAAATTTCTAGCCAATATCAGAGAGGTTGATGCCATTGTTCATGTGGTTCGGTGCTTTGAGGATGATAAGATAGTACATGTAGCTGGAGGAGTAGACCCTGCCTTTGACAAAGAGGTTATAGATAATGAACTTCAGCTAAAAGATTTAGAGACTGTGCGTAAACGTATGCTGAAGGCTGAAAAAATAGCAAAATCAGGCGATAAAGAAGTAAAGCAAGAATTGAACTTATTAGAAATGTTTGAGAGGCATCTTGCACAAGGCGATAATGCACGAAACATTGCTATAGACGCTTCCCAAGCCTGCGTTGTAAAAATGTGGCAACTCTTAACAGCAAAGCCTGTTATCTACGTAGCTAATCTTAATGAACACGCTATCAAAAAGGGTACGAACATCTATGTTGAGCAACTCAAGAAGGCCATGCAGGGGGAAGAGGCCGAAATCATAGGTATCTGTGCCTCTCTTGAAGCACAAATTGCTGAGCTAGCCCCCCAAGATAGAGGCCTCTTTCTCGAAGAATATGGTCTAGCAGCCTCTGGACTCGACAAGCTTATCGAAGCTTCTTATAAACTCTTAAATCTGATTACCTACTTTACCGCGGGCGAGAAAGAGGTGAAGGCTTGGACAATACAACACGGCACAAAAGCGCCTCAGGCAGCAGGCGTTATTCATAGTGATTTTGAAAAAGGTTTCATTAAGGCCGAAGTAATAAAACTTGCTGACTACCAGCACTACAAAACAGAATTAGCCTGCCGAGAAGCAGGCAAGGTAGCGATTGAAGGGAAAGATTATGTGGTAGAAGACGGCGATATCATGCATTTTAGATTTAATGTATAAGGTTGATTTCATAATGCAGGTTTGAAAGGATGTTAGATCAATAGTCGACCTTTCATAACGCTCGATGGTACTATTTTTTTAGTTCTGAGTTCTGAGTTTTGAGTTCCTGGTTTCGATAGGGGACTGTAGAAAACACACTTTTCCCCGTCAAAAAGTGGCTCTACCTCCTCGAGCATCGTATTTGACTATAAGCGGGGAAACAATGACTGAATGGAAGCAATTCCTGCCTCGTTTTCCACAGCCCACGCTGTCCTGGGTTTGTAACTCAGGACTTCTAATCCAACAATTCTATTTCCAACAATCCTACGACAGGATTATTATGCACCTCGTCAAGCTTTTGTTGGGTGAACTCTTGACTGAACAGCACTTTCGGCTGATTGTCCTGAAACTGATACTGCATGTTCCTGCTGTTGCTTTCTCCCATCCGGTTGAAAAGATCGAGCATCCACGCTTTTCAAATTTCTGCCTGATTTTCTCTTATGGCCCGTATTAGCCTGCTGCAAAACGCATCAAAATAAGCTCATATAGCCTATCAAGAAGGGATGTAACCTAGTTTTGCAAAAGTCTCGTAATAGGCTGCTGTTTTTCTATTGACCCCGACAAGCTCTGCAGCACATCGTGCTGTTGTTCCTGCGACAAAATGTTCTATGAGCTTTTCTTGTTTGTTTTTACTAATCCGACTCTTTTTCATCACTGTCCATGATAACATTTTAGTTTGTTATCTGGGACAGCCCCAAATTGAAAAAGGCTATCCACAAAACTTCCCTTGGTGAGTTCGAGCGAGTCTAAATCGAGCATGTCTACTAGTTCTTTGGGTAAATGTCCCTTGAGAAAATCAATGGCCACCTCTTTACGACTTAAGCAGTCTTTTCCGTAAGCGTCATGGGCCTGGTTAATTTTTTGCTTGTTTGTTGGTTGCATGGGTATATGTCTTTTGTAAAAGAAATTGTATGAATTAATTCCAACGGCAATTTAGGCAAATAAATCTAGTATGTGCCTGCCAAAGGCGGCCTTTTGTTGTTTTCGATCAACGAATTTTAACCTCCTCCTCCTTTATTTAGCTCCCGTGTTTAACTTTCTGAGCGTAGCGCGGAATATTTTGTCGCCTTAAATAGTTGTAGAGCGTTGGCTTACTAATCCCCAGCTGAGCACATATCTGTGCAATACTAAGCTTTCTCTTGATAGATTTTCTGGCACCCTGCTTTTGGGGTCATTGGGAGCATTCGTGTAAAAAGGTACGGTTATGAAAATTATCAGCCTTTAAAGATTATATAAGCCTATTTTT
>JAKSDE010000492.1 GCA_022360235.1 Cytophagales bacterium | reverse complement strand
TAAACTATGGGTTGTTGGGGGTTGGGCGTAAAGACACACCCGACAAGCGGTGTCGCTTGGGTTGGCGCCGTTGCATTGATAGGCTGCTGCATGCGAGTGCGTGTAAGTGCAGTTGTATGAGCAGCTGTATGTGTGGTGTAGCGCGCAAGGCAGGTGTGTAGGGTTTGGCGATGCGCAGCACATAGCATGGACTGATCGGTGTTGTAAATCAAAGTCAGCACATTCTGCTGACGCAAGCATCTTGCGAGCGGTTTGTCGGCATGGGACCGTCACCCGGTAGTGGGAGCACACGCGCACATGCGTAGCAGTGGTTGCTGGCTAGCTTTGCTTGGCCTGCCCGAGGGAGGTGATGCACCTCACGGTGTAGTGAGCCTTGAGCACTAAAACGCTTGTTGTGGAGGTCGACCACCACCGTCCTCAGCACCGTCCACCAGCAGCACTGCAGCAGTACCATGGCGGGAGGTAAGCGCATGGCGGTATGGTGTTGCCACGTTGCGTGCGTTTACATAAGTAGCAGCCAACGTGTTGTATCCGAGGGTGGGCCGTGCCATGCAGTTTTCACTTTGGCGCATGAACTTGCGCGGGCTGTATTGCTGACTGGTGCTGTTTAGGCCTGCTGCGTGCGGATAGGGTTTGTTGGGGGACACTCGCTCGTGTGTCAATTGTAATGCGCATGTGTGGATAGATGGCAAGCGGCGAGCACTTGTGTCGGCGTGCGTTTGTGCTGGTGGGCTTTCTGGGTTGGCGCGGGATTATGACTGACGGATAAGTGGCTGTGCTAAACAAGGTCGGTGCCCTGGATGGGTGACGGAATGTGCCATCCTTTGCGGTTTCGTGTGTAGCGGCCGCTGCTGCCGCAGCCCACAGCCAGGGCATGCTAGGTTTCGCATTCGTGTGGGCAGCTAAGCTGCTCAATGGTTTGGCAGTGATTTGTTTGCCTCCGGCCGCAGATCATCTTGCTTATCTTGTTTGTAGCTAAGGATCTCCGCAATAGTATTGTGTAGTACAGGGGCATCTTGGCGCCATAAAGGACGGCTGTGGCTGTTTTGCCACAGCCGGGTTAGGTTCAGGTGTAAGGAGGTGAGAACCTACGGTTCCCAGCTTGTAGGTTCATTTTATCTTTCACTCCAGGTTCAGTCGAGGTACTGCCAGCCAAGGCGCCCCAAATTTAACTGATCCAGTTGGTGTGCCAGGCCAGGTCTGCCATGGACACGCTCAATACAGTGGCCAAAGACTGAGCGAGGCATCGCACCAGATGTTGTGTGCGCCTGCGATTGATTGACCTTCTGTGACTTCCGGAAGTTTGCTGAATTGTATTTTTGGTGGATGTCAGGAGCAGAGGAGATGGTGAGGATGGGGTGGCTGCGATCGGTGAAGCATAGCATACTGTAGGTATCCACTAGGTGAGCACGTGACGCGGATGGTTGCACGAGGTTATGTTCTCGTAAGCAAAAGAGCCACTGCAAACCTTGATTGATTGACCGGTTGGTTCATAGTTTCATTGCTAGCCCTCTTGTTATTGTGCACCATTCGTTAGCCTCTTTTATCGAGAAGGTCTGTACTCTATATTGCACTTGTTCTGTGCTCTTGAGTTTAATTGAGTTGTTTGGGCTGCATGCTCAGCAGGAGCTTATGTGAGCATATGTCTCCAGTTGAAGGGCGCTGGG
>JAKSDE010000432.1 GCA_022360235.1 Cytophagales bacterium | reverse complement strand
CAAGGTTTGGGCTGCTCCATAAAAGAAAGTAGACAGCAGGCCCATAATACTTGCAACCATTCTGCTACCTTCCCCAAACAACCGTCCCACTACCTCGCCCATGGTAAGGCATCCCTCAAAACGCTCCATTTTAGGACCAATAAGTTTAGCCATAAACAGGAAAGCAACGGTGGTAGCTGCGAAACTTGCTACAGACATTATAATACCATCTGTGAATACACGTTCTGTTCCACCAACTGTTGTTCCACTTCCTATATAGGTAGCTGCAAACGTAAATATTAAGGTCATGGTATCAAACGACCGGCCGCCCACAGAATAGTCATCCATATCTTTAATTTTCCTCCCTGCTAGCAAGCCTACGATTAGGGTAAGGAGTAGGAATCCATATACGATCCAGTGGTCTCGGCTGAAGTAGTCTATTTCTTGTGTTGTAGTTATTATATCCAGTAACATTATTTTAGCTTTTTTATTTTGTTTTACAATATTTTATTTTCAATTCTTTGGAGCGGTAAATATAGCAATAGTAATGATTAAAAAGCAAGCTTTTTCAAATTATTTTTCAAAATTATTTTTTAAGTTATCTTTTGGAAATAAATAGTTATATTTTTAGATGATTCTTTAAGGAAATTTGGCCATAAAAGAAGAGAGCGCGTCCTTACTATAGTCGATTACTTTTTTTCTTATTGACGCCTTGATTGCAGGGGCGCTTGGGTTATTGACGGATGGTTGAGCAGAAGGAGCTGTGCTACTATCCCCACGAAAGGAGAAATTGAGTACCTTATTTATTTACTTTTTTGATAATAAAGTTGTGTTATTAAGATATAAAGCTAATCGTATAACAAAATATTTTATACTATTAATAAAAAATAATTAAAATCTTTATTATCTTCCTTATAACAGAAATTTTATGCACCCACTGTACCCAATGGAAAAATTGAATCCCCTATTTATTTGCTTTTTCAATAATAAAGTTGTATTATGCAGGTAGGAATTTAATCGTATAGCAAAATGTTTCACCCTATCAATCAAAAAAATCATGAAAACCTTTATTATCTTCCTTATAACAGGAATTTTATGCGCCCACTGTACCCAAAAGTATATTAAGATGGACAAAGACAACCTCCACCCGACAGGGCAGAATGCTACTAAAGACGACACCCCAATAGAAATAGCTGACCTCAAAAAAGAAGACTTGATAGAGGGGCTCTTTGAGGCCACGAAGTACCAAAATATAAAAGGATTCAGCGAGTTATTCGAAGAAGTAAAAAAAAGGAACATAGCAAAAGAAGTGGTAAATTTAGTACATTGGAGCGATCGCACGCTTTTAATGAATCTTGCCGCCACTGGTTACGTGGAATTGATGCAACGATTGCTAGATGCAGGTACAGAGGTGGATAAGCAGGGGTCAGATGGTTCGACAGCCTTGCACTATGCCGCTTATGCGGGGCAAAAGGACGCTGTAGGGTTCCTAGTAGAACAAGGTGCTACAATAGATGCAGCGGATGAGGGTAGTTCGACAGCCTTGCACGCTGCTGCTTATAGGGGGCATACGGGTGTTGTAAGACTCCTATTAGAAAAAGGTGCTAATAAGAATGCAGCAGATGAGATAAGCAGACCCCCTTGCACAAAGCCGCTTCTGAGGGGCACACGGATGTTGTAGAGCTCTTGGTAGAAAGCGGTGCTACAATAGATGCAGCGGATAAGGATGGTTCGACACCCTTGCTGCTTGCTGTGTGGTATGGGAGGGTGGAGGT
>JAKSDE010000431.1 GCA_022360235.1 Cytophagales bacterium | reverse complement strand
TAAGCATCGTAAGATCAGACAAGCCAAAAGTACTGATAGGCTTGAGCCAAAAGGCATGCAATGGGGTCAGCCTACTAAGAGGTTAGGCTGCGTAGTCCAAACATGGCCGGTGTAGAGACGGAACCTAACCCACTTTGTTGTTTGCATGGAACACGGTAAGCCCTTAGTGCTCCCAAAAGGGAAAGCCGATCGTGAGGTCGGCCCATAGTACGGAGGGTAAAGGAGGATAGAAAAAGCGAAGGCCAACCTGTAATGGGCTGGATAGGACTTGCGCCAACCGGCTACATCAGTCCACGCGAAAGCGAACAGACTTCTATCTGGTCTCTTGTACAAGAATGCTTGTAAAACCTTTTCAAAAGAGTATGCAAAGGACAACGAAAGTTGGTGCGCTCCAAACACAGCCTACCCAGTGGCCTCAGATCAACTGGGAAAAATGTCACCAGACTGTGGCAAGGTTACAAGCCCGTATTGTAAAGGCAACACAACAGGGGAAGAAAGGAAAAGTCAAAGCCCTACAATGGATTTTGACACACTCCTTCTCAGCTAAAGCAATAGCTGTCAAACGCGTGACAGATAATAGGGGGAAGAAAACCCCGGGTATTGACCGACAAACATGGTCCACTCCTGTGCAGAAGTTCAAAGCGGTGGTATCTCTCCACAGAAGAGGCTATCCACCTAAGCCAGTAAGGAGAATCTACATCCCCAAAGCCAACGGTCAGAAAAGACCTCTAGGGATACCAACTATGCAAGATAGAGCTATGCAAGCTCTACACTTACTTGCCCTAGATCCAGTGGCAGAAACAACAGCGGATCCGAGCTCCTATGGGTTTAGAACTCAACGCAGCACGGCCGATGCGATTGAAAACTGTTTCAGGATACTAGCAAGGAAAAATGCTCGGCAATGGATACTCGAAGCAGATATCGAAAAATGCTTCGAAACCATCAGCCACCCATGGCTCTTAGCCCATGTAACAATGGATAAGAAGCTACTACAAGGGTGGCTTAAAGCAGGGATCATGGAAGAAGGCCAATATGCTCCGTGCCCCTCAGGTACTCCTCAAGGAGGGATTCTCTCTCCAGTATTAGCCAATAGGGCGCTGGATGGCATGTTTGATCTGCTAAAGAACCATAATCTTTTGAAGGGGAAGAAAGTAAACCTAATACGATATGCTGACGACTTTGTCATCACCGGGAATGACAAGACGCTCCTAG
>JAKSDE010000491.1 GCA_022360235.1 Cytophagales bacterium | reverse complement strand
GTGTTAAATTATTGTGTGTTATCCAATAGGCATGATTTATTATATCTATTATCAATAGTTACAATAGTTGTTTTTTTTGGGATAACACACAAGAATATATTTAATAAATGTAGATGGGGATGGGGATAGTACCCAATCCTATCAAAACGGGATTCACCTCCAAACTTTCCAACATCGCGAGGAGACTTTCATTATATTCGAGCACCGAGTGGCGATGGGACAAAACAAACCCAAACAATGTGGTAAACATCGGCGAACCAAATAACCATTAGTAAATGGTTGTAGGCCTACCAAGAAATGTCTTCAATGACCTAATAATGACAATAATGATTGTCGATCCCCAATTTTACCAGAAATGAGCAGGATTCAAAACCATCCCAACTTGACGCTTTATGATCTTGAGTTTCCGACGTTCCATCCCCCATGGTTCCCCTTCCCATGAAATGCGCACATCACATCACTAATCCTAAATAGCACCAAAAAACAACACATTATGACATGAATATTTGGCTGTTCAGTCTATATTTCACATCAAATTAGCCAACTATATCCAACCATAAGAATTCACTACAAAGACAAGCTTGACACAGGATGATCACTGTTGATATCCTGTTGATATCCTGTTCCAGATCAAGGTCCCTCCACCCCATTCCTCCGACCTGGGCAGGGGGCTCGGGGTCTGGCACGACCGGTTCAGGCGGCGCAGGGGCCTCCGGAGCCTCCGGTGCCTCGCTGGCTCCGCCAGGTAACGCCTTGGCCAAGCTAGGATGACGTGCCAAAAACATCCAAAACATGGGATGACTTGGGGGCGGAAAAGGTCTGATTTCTGATGTTTCGAACTTTTTCAGGATCTTAAAGTTCTGAGCCGTTCTCAAATACTTAGGACTTAGAACGACAGAGAGCAGGATGGGCTGTTGATCCTATGTAGTTACAAGAGTAGCTTTATGGCAAATCAATGTATAGATCTGCCGGCGCCAGCAAAATGACTCTGAACCAACAAAGGCTGACCACACCACGTTCCACAGGC
>JAKSDE010000509.1 GCA_022360235.1 Cytophagales bacterium | reverse complement strand
CATAGTATACCAAGTATTAAATAGGGACGCCGGGATGGAAGGAACGACAATTCCATTGACCGAAGAACAACAAAAGGAACTGGACCAAGCCTACCAAGAGAGCCTAGATGAGTCAAACCTTATTGACTTCGAAGACCTTAAAGAGAAGAATGCCAAATGGCTCGGAAAATAAGGTCAACTAAAAGAGCAGACAGGAGGTTTGAGGCAATAAAAGAATATTTGACGACGGAGTTTGGCGAGAATACTACCGAAAGGTTTGTTAAAAGGGTATTTTCCCTGTCATTGCGATGACGACGAAAGGAGGAAGAAGCAATTCCCTAGTCGAAGAATGTGTGTAGAGTACATATCGCGTATTAGGAATAAAGGGTTGCTTCATGGTTAACCCTACTTCAGGGCGCCCTTGAAAATTATCTTTGATAGCAAAACGTTTAAATTTTGGCAAATTAGGCTATATTTTTAGAATGTTTCGGATAATGCGAACCTGGCAGTGAGCGGTATACGCGGAATTTCGCGGTTCTAAGTCCAGTTTTCATTTTCTTTTGCGCGCCCAAAAGAAAACGAAACAAAAGAAAAGGGCGCCAGCAACAAAGCCCATTTTCCCGCTAAACGCGCTACCCAACCCCTATACGCCGCTTACCCACAGGCCTCAAATGGGCCGCGCTGTTCCTGGATGTCCCCCCTCCATACGCCCTTGAATTTTCAATGATGCTCTGCCCCAGCGTTCGAAATGACGACAAATAATGATCTTTTTACCAAAGCTAGGTGAATAAGCACCTATTCATACCTCAGCGCCTTCACCGGGTTACGCATAGAAGCCCTTACCGTATGATACCCTACGGTGATCAGCGCGATGACCAAGGTCAAAACACCTCCGAGCAGGAACAGGAGCGGGTTGATAGTAATGCGAAATGCAAAATTATCCAGCCATTGTTCCAGGATAAAATAGGTAATAGGGCATACGATCACGAACGCCACCAAGATCAACACCGTGAAATTCTTAGAGAGCAAAAAGGTGATCTGACCCACCGAAGCTCCCAGCACTTTCCGGATACCTACTTCCTTGATCTTGCGCTCCGTGGTGATGGATGCCAGGCCGAACAGCCCCATTCCCGCAATAAGGATGGCAAGTACGGCCATGATCGTGACCACGTCACTCATTTGCCGGTCTGACTGGTAGAGGTTAGCAAAGTGCTGGTCTAAAAAGGTGTATTCGAAAGGCCAGTCGGTTATATGTTGTTCCCAGGTCTCTTTTACCGAGGCCACTGCGGCCGCGATGTCCCCACCGGCCAGCTTAACGGACATTTCATCGTATCCCCATTCGGAGTGTACTACTATACAGAGGGTGTTCACACGGTGGTGAAGCGAGTTAAAGTTGAAATTTTCCGTTACTCCTATGATGCTGCCGAGCGAATCATCCGGGTACCAGCTGTGGGCCGCGGCCGTGCCTACCGGTTCTTCCAGGGCTAGCTCTTCGGCCAGTGCTTGGTTGATCACAAACGCCAGCCCATCATCAGAGCTGTAATCTTTAGAGAAGCCGCGACCGGCTTGCAACTCGATGCCATAGACATCT
>JAKSDE010000416.1 GCA_022360235.1 Cytophagales bacterium | reverse complement strand
GAAAAGGAAGCAACCAAGATTAAGGCAACGTCTCATGACACAAGCTGCCATCTGTAATGTTTATCTCTGAGCTAATCCCGAATTCCAGTACTGAATGGTAGTGTGTGGTACCTCCAAGGTGCTAGCTGTATGTAAAGCCATATGGTACCTGTACTGCGCATGTGCATGTGATACGTGGTGGGTCAACACCCCATGTAAGGCCAATAACTTACACCATCCCCACAAAAAGCACCGCAAGCTTTGGTAGGACAATGACATCCTCAGGATGGTGTGGATCATGGAGCCTTTGCCTGTAAGTAGGGATTATGTTGCTTAGTAAAAGTTTAAAAGGGCTACTGAATTGAAGGAGATCAGAGAGAAAGTATGCTATACCCCCAACCCCTGGAATAGTTACTCTTTCCTGCCTTGGGCCTGGTAGATGTATCATCTTCAAGTGCTTCCCCTCCGCTGGCCAAGTTCACAGCCAGCAAAATGGAGGACTCAGGGGTGTAATCAATCTCGGCTATTTGGCTGCCCTCCAAGAACTTTACAACGTTGTCTGAGGGAGGGACACACAGGTCCATAGAAGGAGAGAGGGCAATGCTGGGGGTGGACACTGGGACAGACATAGGAGTAGTCACGGGTGCAGATGTGAGAGCCAGTGGAGGTTCAGGCAAACCTGCTGGACCTTGCACCACATCATCTGTTGTGTATGATACTTGTACAGGACTATTGTCCTATGTTTGAGGGCAATGGTCGTGCATGCTTCTTTGTTGTGCATGCTGCGTTCCATCTGGATTTTGTCACAGATTGTATTGCCTAGTTAATGACTACATGTTTTGTTGGTGTGCAGTTCTGTAGCACAACCTGTCACTGCATGACATATCATGCTGACAGGTGCCAACCCAACAGGCACTACCATCATTGATATTTGTGCTTGCAAGCACGTCACTGGACTGCGAGTTTGCACCTCTTTTTGTTGCTTTGTCGTTTGCCTTGATTGTATGGTCATGTTAGTTTTGTTTTTGTATGAATTCAAGTTGGCGCTAGGTGGTTCCTGCCACCCTTGTGAACGTTGCTGCTTCCACCTACAAATAGCATTGCATCTGAAAACACCGTCCTGCTTCACACTATTTTT
>JAKSDE010000396.1 GCA_022360235.1 Cytophagales bacterium | reverse complement strand
ATAAGGCAAACATTAATTTATCTTTCAAGCAAGCCACTGCCATCGACCTAGCAGGGCGTGATGTATTTGAGGCAGTGCAAATTTCTGTCAACCCCAAGGTAATTAACACCCCTTCTGTAGCCGCTGTAGCGGCTGATGGTATCCAACTTATTACCAAAGCAAGGGTGACCGTTCGTGCTAATATTCAGCAGTTAGTAGGGGGAGCAGGAGAAGATACTATTTTAGCCAGAGTAGGTGAGGGGATCGTCACCTCGATTGGTTCTGCCAAAACCCACAAAGAAGTATTAGAAAATCCAGATCGGATCTCTAAGCTCGTATTAGACCGTGGGCTGGATGCTGGTACCGCTTTTAAGATTCTCTCTATTGATATTGCCGATGTAGATGTAGGAGAGAATATTGGTGCTAAACTCCAAATCGATCAGGCAAATGCTGATTTAAAGGTGGCAGAGGCGAAGGCGGAAGAACGAAGAGCTATGGCCGTAGCAGTAGAACAAGAGATGAAAGCCAAATCACAAGAAGCAAGGGTCGAAGTGATTATGGCCGAGGCAAAAATCCCGCAAGCAATAGCAGAATCCTTCAAAAAAGGTAACTTGGGTATTATGGATTATTATCGTATGCAAAATATCAAAGCGGATACGAGTATGCGCGCATCGATCTCAGAGGAAGGCCAAGGAGGACCCAAGCAAGGAGCACATTAGCAACTTGACCGTGTAGTCAGCCCTTAACAAGTATTAAATACTGTTTTTTTATACTTAAAATGACGATCTTAGCTCACAAAAACTCATGTATAGCGTAGCCATATTGGCAAGAAAAATCTCTATGGCACTACAAAACCTTGCAAAAAATAGATAGATCCGCCTTTGAAAAATGGCGTTCAGAGGGGCTGTAGAAAACGAGGCAGGAATTGCTTCAATTCAGTCATTATTTACCCGCTTATAGTCAAATATAGTGCTCAAGGAGGTATAGCAAGCAACTTTTCGATTGGGAAAGGCGGGTTTTCTACAGGCCCCTATCGAAACCAGGAACTTAGAACTCGGAACTCAGAACGTCGACTATGTACATTGAACAACTTTATACAGGGTGTTTAGCCGAGGCTGCCTACTATCTAGAATCAGAAGGAGAAGCGGCTGTCATTGATCCGCTTAGAGAAACAAGCCCTTATTTGTTATTGGCTGAACGGCGAGGTGCAACCATTCAATATGTCTTTGAAACCCACTTCCATGCAGACTTTGTTTCAGGGCATATAGACTTAGCTAAAAAAACAGGGGCTACTATCATCTATGGCCCCCAGGCAGAAACGACGTACGAAGTCTATCATGCCAAAGATCAAGAAGTCTTTCAACTGGGTAAAGTAACCATCAAAGCCCTCCATACTCCCGGTCATACGCCAGAGTCAACCTGCTATTTGTTGTTCGATGAAGAAGGGAAAGAACATGCCATTTTTACAGGAGATACCCTCTTTGTAGGAGATGTAGGTAGACCTGATTTATTAGATGGTATCATGACAAAGGAAACCTTGGCAGGCATGCTTTACGATTCTCTTCATACGAAGATCAAGCCTTTGTCCGATCACGTGCTTGTTTACCCTGCCCATGGCCCAGGTTCTACTTGTGGAAAGAATATAGGTAAAGAAACTTTTTCAACGATTGGCATACAAAAGCAGTGCAACTATGCCTTACAAGAAATGCGCAAAGAGGAATTTATCAAAAAGGTTACAGCAAACATTTTCCCCCCTCCCCCCTATTTTTTCCAAGATGCCATGATCAATAAGAAAGGCTATACAAGTATCGATCAAGTGATGGCGCAAAATCTACAAGCTTTATCTTTAGAAGCCTTTCGTAAAGTAGTAGAAGAGGGTGCCCAAGTTTTAGATACGAGAACGCCTGATAAATTTGAAAAGGGCTTCATCCCAAGAGCCTTGAATGTTGGATTGAATGGTCAGTATGCTATTTGGGTAGGCACCTTAGTTGATATTCATACGCCCCTTGTTTTAGTTACTGAAGAAGGTAAAGAAGAAGAATCGGTCAGGCGTTTAGCAAGAATAGGCTATGAGCAGGTAAGAGGTTATTTAAAAGGAGGAATGGCTACTTGGAAAAACGCGGGTATGGAGATGCACACCATTATGTCTGTCGCTGCCCAGGCTATCCCCCCCTTAATAAAAGAGGGCTTTACAGTGTTAGATGTTCGGAAAGAAAGAGAGTATACTGCAGGGCATGTCAAAAACGCACTACATTATCCCCTCGCTTCCTTGCGAGAACAAGCCAATGAACTATCCCCCAAGAAGCCTTATCTTATCTATTGTGCCGGAGGGTACCGTTCGATGATTGCTGCTTCTATTTTAAAAACCAAGGGCTACCATCATCTCAAAAATGTATTAGGAGGGTTTAAGGCTATCAGAGAAACGACTCCTCTAGTTCTGAGTTCTGGTTTCTGATAGGGGACTGTAGAAAACACGCCTTTCCCCGTCAAAAAGTGGCTCGATAGACCTCCTTTAAATGAGCAGGGTATCATATTGTGTGACACGAGGCGCCATTAGGAGATAGGGCCGCGTCTATGCCCTATTGCCAACTGGACGGTGCGAAACGGACAACTGTTTGGTGCTAAGCGTCCAGTAAAGTCCAACCAAAAATAGTGAGATGGCACGAAATGGCGGCAAGGCAAAATTGGACGAGGTTGAACAGAGGTGAATCTTCAATATAGAGTACCAAAAATTTATGCCAGACAATTACAAAATGCTCCAAAAAGCTGTAAAGAGTCTTTGAAGAGTATAGAAAAAGATATAAAAGAGGTGGAAAAGCAGCTTCAAGAATTGATTGATTCAGCTGAAAAGGTCAAGCAACAATACAGTATTGCCACTTCGGTCAAGGGGATTGGCCCAGTGACGGCTTGTCAACTGATCCTGTGTAGGGGGGAGTTTACAAAAATGCCAACCGGTAAGCAGTTCGCCTGCTATGCAGGAGTGGTACCCTTTGACTATAGTTCAGGGACCAGTGTGCGCGGTCGTGCTAAAGTCTCGCCTTGGGCCCCTAAAAAATTGACAAAATATTTGCCTATGGCTGCCCTTTCGGCCCTTCAAATAGAAGGAGAGTTGAAAGCGTATTATGAGAGCCAGCTAGCTCAGGGCAAACACAAGCTGTGGGTGATCAATGCTGTCAGGAATAAACTCGTACAGCGCGTTTGTGCCTGTATAAGAGCTAATCAGCTGTACGATCCGCAGTATATCTATCAAGCAGCTTAGTTTTTTAAGGTAATTAGAACATCAAAAAGATATGAAAAAGAGAATGTAAGCTAACGTAAGCAGCCTCTAGGATAGCGGCCCATTATCTCCGGCTGAAAGCATTATAAAGCTTAGTGCTTGACTCAATCCGCTATCCTATGATTAGTATTAAGCTCAGATGAAAGTTGGTAAAACCTATTATTAAGGAGTTGATGTGCTGGGAGTGTTACGTAAAGATAGTTAAGAAGATTTTATGAACTTCATCAAAGCCACCGTACTCATTAAGAAAACACGCTATCTTTAACGTTAACATGATCATTTTATAAATAAATTTTAAATTAATACTATTTTAATCTGGCTACCCAATAGCCCTAACGTTGTAATTTCCAATCTTTTACTCTTTCAAATTTCCAATAAGATAAAGCCCGACCAATATATCTTGAGCTTAATTTACAAGTTGTATAAGGCTGTATATGGTTCATGATATCTGTAGCTGTCATAAATTCTCCCTGCTCTTTTTCAGAAGGTTTAAAATAGTTAGGTAGCATTTCAAATTCTGGAGGAAGGTAAATAAAGTCCTTATTACGTTCTTCATTATCTACAACCTCTTGAGTATCCATTTCAGCTTGAAAGCCAGTCTTATAAAGCGTATAAGCTTGCGCCCAAACATTATCGATATTAATCTCTTTATGATTTGTACGCATATTATTATAGTTAAAGTCAATACTTAAGACCTTAAAACATAGCCACCGAACACTACCGGTTTCATCATATAAAAATGATGACATATTCGTACTACCCACAAAAGAAGCATGTCTTGCCATCATAGTAGGCTTTTTAGCATAAGGGAGCCTAACATTAATTTCTGATTGAGAAACCCATGATTTTAATACGTTAATATCAGCTCTAGAAAATTGCTGTAACTCATCTAGGTTAATAATAAAATTAGAGGCTAAGGCTATCAAAGAATCCTTACTACCTGGATTCACGTTTTCAGCAACATAGCCATCTAAAAAGGGAGGGCATAAATTTCTACAAAAGGTGGATTTACCATTATTCT
>JAKSDE010000315.1 GCA_022360235.1 Cytophagales bacterium | reverse complement strand
GTTACATTTGGCCGCCTTGGCATTTTTGGTCACCACCAGAATGTCAAAATCGCTGATGTAGGTATAAGTCGTTCCATCTTCAACATAGCAATCTTCTATCCACTCGCCCCTAGCGTAGCTGCCAAACAGGATGATCATCGCTGTTTCTTTGACATACTCCAGAATAATTTTTTTGATAAGCGCTAATTCTTCTTGCTTGTTTTCTGGTAAGTGGGCCAGGGATGTTTCCATGATTTTTTTATTTGTCTATTTTTTTCTCGTAGTTTTTCTACGCACAACACTTCTTCGAGATGCTGTGAGCCACAGGTTTCCTCCCCCTCTCTTAAATTTACACCAAATTTTCTTCCTCGCTCCCTTTTTTATCCCTCAAGCATCGCTATAGGAACTATCAATTTACAAAACAACAAGTGTTTCACCCTCGTAGCTTTACAGCAATTCTTTATGCCGGAAGCAATCTACTGTATGATCATTCACTAAGCCTACTGCTTGTAAATAAGCGTAGATAATCGTACTTCCTACAAATTTAAAACCTCTTTGTTTCAAATCTTTGCTAATTTGGTCAGATAGTTTTGTAGAGGGTGGTACGGCGTTGATGTGCTTCCAGTGATTAATGATGGGTTGGCCCTCTACAAAACGCCAGATATAATGATCGAAGCTTCCGAATTCTTCTTGTATCTTAAGAAAGTGTTTTGCATTGTTCACTGTAGCCTGAATTTTTAATCTATTTCTTACGATTCTTGCATCTTCACATAGCTTTTCGAGTGCTCCTTTCTTGAAATTAGCTACTTTTTCCACTGCAAAATGCGCGAAAGCTTGGCGATAGCCTGTCCTTTTTTGTAGTATGGTGAGCCAACGCAAGCCTGCTTGTGCCCCTTCTAAGGTGAGCAATTCAAAGTGTAAGGTATCGTTATGTACAGGTACCCCCCATTCTTCGTCATGGTATTTTACATAGACTGGAAAAGCTGTGTTGACCCATGGGCATCTCATTTTGTTTGCAATACCTGGCATACCTTATTTTTTATCACTTTATTTGTTGACTACGTGATTTTTCCATTTGAGAGAACCTAGAATAATCGTTACTCACTCCTTAGTTTTTTATGGTTAATGATACTACTAATTTTTTCAAGAGAAAAGGTGGTAATTTTTCTTAAATAGTTACTTTTGTAGTATGCGAATTTATCGTATAGTTAAGCAGCCAACCGCTATTATTGCGTTTGAAAACAAAGCTTGTGTTCGATAGACCCAACCGGTACATACGGTGGGATGAGTTAAGAATTAAATAAAGTACAACAAATTAAAATTGCTATGACTTATAACTTGTTGAAAGGTAAAAAAGGGATTGTATTTGGTGCTTTAGATGAAAATTCTATTGCATGGCAGGCTGCCAAAAAAATCAAAGAAGAGGGAGGTACATTCACATTAACCAATGCCTCTATTGCTTTAAGGATGGGAGGTATTCATCAATTGGCAGAAGAATGTAAGGCAGCAGTCATTCCAGCGGATGCTACTTCTATAGAAGACTTAGAAAACTTATTCAATCGCTCGATAGAAGTACTAGGAGGTAAGCTTGACTTTGTCTTGCACGCTATTGGCATGAGTCCTAATGTTAGAAAGAAAAAATCTTATGGAGATTTAGACTATGCGTGGTTTATGAAAACACTCGATGTATCAGCTTTGTCATTCCACAAAGTGATGCATGTAGCAGAAAAGCTAGATGCTATGAATGCGTGGGGCTCTATTCTTGCGCTTTCTTACATCGCTGCACAAAGGACTTTTCCCGACTACTCAGATATGGCACAAGCTAAAGCTGTACTTGAATCTATTGCTAGAAGCTATGGTTATCGATTTGCCAAGAAGAAAGTGCGGGTTAATACCATTTCTCAATCACCTACTATGACCACTGCGGGGCGTGGTGTACCTGGCTTTGATGTATTTTATGAATATGCCCATAAGATGTCTCCCCTGGGTAATGCTAGTGCAACAGACTGTGCCAACTATATCGTACTGATGTTTTCTGATTTGAGTAGGATGGTAACCATGCAAAATCTGATGCATGATGGCGGATTCTCTTCTTCGGGTATTACAGAAGCTGTTATTACTAGCCTATATCCGCATGACAAAACTAATCCGAGTTCTTAGTTCCGAGTTCTGATGTTGCTTTCAAAACACATAAGGGGGCTGAGGCTCCTTGAGATTAGCAGTATATGACCACGGCTCAAACCCACTTGATAGCATCGAGTAATAGTGGTATGAGGGATAATTTGGCGCGTTTCAACCGTCGATCCAAATGATTCTCTAAGGCAGGGAATATACTGAATCATATGCCGTTGCTTGTTTAATAAAAGCATACGGAACTAAAAACTCGAAACTAGGAACTATAAGCCTGCGCAGGCTTATTTACACGTGCTCAGCTTGCTTCACTGCATTAGTGGGTGTTTCATTTTCATTCTCTACTTTTTTAGTAAGTGCCTGAAATTTTACATTTAGCTTTTTAACAGCTATAATCCACCCTATTAGGACTAAAGCTATTAAGACAAGTATATATTGCTTAACATTATCTATCTTACCACCTCCAAGAAAGGGAACCACCCACGTTGTTAAGAGGAAAGAACCTAAGCTTTTGCCCAAGCGAGAACCTACACCATCTACGGCTGCTTTACCTCTGATCTTAGACTCTTCATCTAAAGGAATGTAGGTAGCTTCTTTGGTAGGATCGAACAAGGTATACTTAGCTGACTTTATGAAGGTAACATTGATAAGACCAAAAATAACGATGATAAACAGGGGTGTTACACCGAAAAAAGCTGAAATGCCCTTGAAATACTCTCCAAAAATCATAAATCCAAAGAACAAAACACCTCCTATTGAAGCTACTATAGGGGTTATTAAGGCAGCAAAACGCCATCCTTTACGCATGATAGGAGCAGATAGAAACAATACCAGTAAGGTAGTGGTTATTCCTATAAAGATGCTTTGATTGGCATATATCTCTCCTAAAATACCCCTATCGCCCCCTCTTTCAATGAATAGTTTTTCAATTTGACTCTTCCAGACTGATTCAAATAGACTGGTGACCATACCATAAGATATTACCAAAATGGCCACTAATCCTAAATACTCTGATTTCATTAAGAACTTAAATGATTCCTTGAATGACAGCTTTACTTTCTTTTTCTTTGGTTTTTGTACTACTTGATAAAGTTCGGGGTGTTTTCTTATATCTCGAGAAAAAAGATTATAGACAATTAGTAAGATAACTCCTAAAACTAAAACCATACCCAGCATTAAATTGAAGTGTTTTCCTACCATCTTTAGTAAGAATCCTGCTACAATAAGTCCTACATTAGCACCAATGGCTAAGAAGCTGTAAAATCTTTTAGACTCCCCAACACTTATAATATCATTAGCAAATGTCCAAAAAAGTACAGATAAGGCAAAGGTACCCCAGGCTTCTGCATTGATGTAAAATAGAGAGAGTGGCCAAATCCTAATGGCTTCCCACAACCCCTTGAAATCCGAAAACCTAGTGTTTAAGTAGTCAGCTACGGCATTCAGTTTTAGGGCTTCTAAGGAAGGTAAGAGAAAAAATAAAAAAATAGCAAAGAATGATAGAAAGTATATTATCACCACATTAAACCTACCGTCTCTTCCTAAAAAGCTGGTGATTTTACTATAGATAATTGTGAAGAGGATGACTGTTGGTAATACACCTGCTACCTTTAAATAGTAGATAGCCTCTGATCCAGCGCTCTCTATAAGAAACATATCTTTGAGATTTCTAAGCGCAGCATAATTAAAAGATATAAAGAAAAAAGTCAAACTTAAAGGAATAAACTTTCTTAGTTCTTCCCTATATATAGGAAAGATTATGCTCCTTATTTTCCCAAACTCTTTATTATTTTCCATTTTAGTTATGTTAATTATGAAAACAGTATTAGTTATTGATAAATCTTCTCTTAGCCATGAGAATCAGATCTATTTTTTAGAGACTGCTAATATACAAACAATTATATTTACGTATATACTATTTTGTAATTTTTTAAATTTTCATATTATAGGAATTTTTATTAGGTACATTAAGCCTCTTTGCCTACTTTTACCTTTGCGTTGCTCGGTTATTGGCTACTGATCATGCCACCCTTCTTCTCCTCGCAAAGGAACAAAGCTAAAAGTATGAAAATTTTCCTTTTTAAATTGGTTGTCATATTTTTTAGTTATACGTATCATTATCTGATTTTGTTTACTACCTACTGGAATGACGAGTATTCCTCCTTCTTTGAGTTGGTGAATCAAAGAAGGGGGGATAGCAGGTGCACCAGCTGTTACTATAATTTTATTGTAGGGCATAAACTGAGGGAGACCCTTTGTTCCATCTCCCCAAAAGATACGCGGATAATAGTTGATTGTCGGCAGAAAATCTTTAACACGTTGATAGAGTTTTTTTTGGTACTCCACCGTAAACACTTTTGCTCCCAGCTCTAGCAATATGCAGCTTTGATAACCCGAGCCCGTACCGACCTCTAATACCTTATCATTTTTTTGTATAGCTAATAACTCGGTTTGAAAGGCAACAGTATAGGGCTGTGAGATCGTTTGCCCTTCTTCTATAGGAAATGCTTTGTCCTCATAGGCATATTCTAAAAAAGTATCATCGAAAAAAAAATGCCTAGGCACTTTTTGAATTGCTTCTAACACCTGCTCGGTCTTAATTCCCTTATCTCTCAACTGCTTCACCAAGCTCTTCCGCATACCTTTATACCTATAATTATCTTCTAGAATCATGTGGAAGCTTATTCGAAAATTTTAGTAAAGATAACAAATTTGAAAATTTATTCTTCTTAGGTTGTTGTTAAGTCCTTTGTCTTTATAGCGTAGCAAGCATTGCTTTTATACTACAATTTTTAAATGGGCCATAATTTTTTCTGTAGCACCTGTGTTACAGGCCACATAGTGGGCGGTTTTCTGTGCAATTGCTTTTTGGATAGAAAGATTTTCATAGATTTCACTAAATTTTTTTTGAAAATGTTCAGCATCAGTTATGGCAAAGGCACACCCTTGCTCAATCAAATCACAGGCTTCTGGAAAGCTATCGTATTTTTTATTTCCAAAGAAAATAGGCATACCAAAAGTAGCAGGTTCTAGAATATTGTGTAGGCCTTGTTTGAAAGCGCCGCCTACATAAGCAAAGTCGGCATATTGGTAGAGAGCAGCAAGCATCCCTATGTTATCGATGATGAGTACCTCAAAATTCTGAATAGCAACACTAGCAGCGCCAGAGAATCGTATAATAGGCTTCCAAATTTTTTGCTGCAACGCATTGATCGCATGCTCGTTAATTTCATGGGGGGCAATAATGAATTTTATTTTATTTTCTGTCTGGTTGATATAGGGGAGGAGTACAGCGATATCTTCTGGCCAGCTACTCCCAATAACTAATAAAGGTGTAGCTAACTTAAATTTTTCTATAAGCGGTATAGGTACCACTTGCATACGAATTTCCTGTACGCTGTCAAATCTTGTGTCTCCACTGTCGGTAACCTGTTGAATATTGATTTGCTGAAGTAAGTGAATAGAAGCTTTATTTTGTACGAAGATGTGTTTGAATTTTTGTAGCATCTTTCGAAAGATTTTTCCATACGGCTTAAAAAAGAGTTGCTCTTTTCGGAATATAGCAGCGATGAGGAAGGTAGGAATATTTAAACTTTGGGCTTCATTCAGGTAGTGATACCAAAATTCGTATTTTATGAAAAAAATGAACTTGGGCTGAACGAGG